>JBEKSK010000093.1:0-9024 GCA_049517155.1 Solirubrobacteraceae bacterium | reverse complement strand
GCGTACATGGTTGTTGCTCCGTGTTATCCGGCGAGCGGACCTTCGGCAGCCGGCTCCGTCTCAGCAGAACGGCGCCGTCCGCCTCTGCGGCCGCGGCGCCGAGGCCGTGATTCTACGTCATCGGGGGTTTCCTCGGCGGGACGCGGCGGCGCATCGATCGGCGATGCGACCGCGGCGGTGCGCCCGACCTCCTCGATGCGGACCATCAGCTTCTGCCCGACGAGCGGGCCGCCGCCGCGCACGGAGATGATGTAGCCGTCGATCTTGGCGACCGCGTCGTCGGCGTCATACATGTGCGGCTCGACGATCTCGACCAGCACCTCCTCGCCGACGCGGAACGGCACGGCGCGCTCCTCGACCTCGGCGCGGGTGCCCTGGAAGGTCACCGCGAAGTGGTCGAGCGCGAGCCCCTCGGAGCCCTCGAAATGGAAGAACTTGCCGGTCTGGGCCTCGAGCGCGTGCAGCACGCGGGCGTTGTGGCCGGTGAACTGAGCACTGACCCGCGGGTTGATCTGCACGAGGAAGGACTCATCGGCGGGATCGGCCGCCGCGACCTCGCGCAGCCGGCGCTCGAAGTCGATCGCGATCGTCTCCTCGGAGCGGATCACACCGTCGCCGTGGCAGGTCGGGCACTCGCGCGACATGATCTCGCGCAGCCCCTCGGTGACGTTCTGGCGCGTCATCTCGACCAGACCGAGCCGTGAGATCTCGGCCGTGAAGGTCTTCGTGCGGTCCTCGTCGAGCGCCTTGCGCAGCGTCTTCAGCACGGCGTCGCGGTTGCGCGCGCGGGCCATGTCGATGAAGTCGATCACGATGATGCCGCCGATGTCGCGCAGGCGCAGCTGGTTGACGACCTCCTCCGCCGCCTCGAGGTTGGTCTTTGTGATCGTGTCCTCGAGCCGCGCGCCCTTGCCGCGGCCGATGAACGAGCCGGTGTTGACGTCGATCACGGTAAGGGCCTCGGCGTAGTCGATCATCAGGTAGCCGCCGCTCTCGAGATCCACGCGCCGCCCGAGCAGCGAGTCGATCACGGGGTTGACCTTGTAGGTGTCGAAGAGGCCGGTCTCGCCCTGGTAGAGCTCGACGCGCCCGACCAGCTCCGGAGCGGTGCGGGTGAAGAAGGACACGAGCCTATGGTGCTGGTCTGGATCGTCGACGACGGCACGCTCGAAGTGCTCGGAGAAGATGTCGCGAACGACCCGGACCGAAAGGTCCGCCTCCTGAAAAACCAGGGCCGGGGCGCGCGAGGTCTCGACGCGCTTCTCCAGCACCTCGTGCAGCTTGAAGAGGTAGAGCATCTCGCGCTCGAAGTCGGCTCGCACGGCGCCATGCGCAGCGGTACGCACGATGGCGCCGCCGCCGCGCAGGTCAAGGCCCTTCGTCTCCTTGCGCAGCCGCTCGCGCTCTGAGTCCTCGAGCCGCCGCGAGACGCCGACGCCCTCGCCGGTCGGTGTGTAGACCATGTAGCGCCCGGCGATCGTCAGCTCCATCGAGAGGCGCGCGCCCTTCGTCTTCAGCGGGTCCTTGACGACCTGGACGACGACCTCCTGCCCGGGCTTCAGCAGCGTCGCGATGTCCTGCGCGTCGTTGCCGGTGCCGCGGCCGCGGCGTGGCGCCTCGACGCCCGGCAGCACGATCTCATCGACGTGCAGGAAGCCGTTCTTGTCCAGGCCGATGTCGACGAACGCCGCCTCCAGGCCGACCAGGACGTTGTCGACGACACCCTTGTAGATGTTGCCGACGATCGAGCGCGCACCGCGGCGCTCCAGGTAGAGCTCGGCCACGCGGTAGCCGCGGCCCGGGTCGGCGCCACCGCCGCCCCGTCGCTTCGAGGCGCCGGGGGTGCCGGAGGCCTCCAGCAGCGCAACGCGGGTCTCGCCGCGATCGACGCTGACAAGTACTTGCTTTTTCACGAGTGATTTCCATTTCTTCTAGAAGCTGAGCACACGGCCCTTCGTCCCAGCCGCGATGCGCGCCTGCGCATGGATCGACTGGAGCAGACCGAGCGCCAGGAACGTTGTTAGCACCGAGGAGCCGCCGTAGCTCAACAGGGGCAGCGTCACGCCGGTGACGGGGAGGATGTCCACCGCCACGCCGACGTTGACGAACACCTGAAATGCGAGCATCGCGACGATTCCGGCGGCGATGAGCGCGCCGAACAGGTTCTTGGCGGCCGCGACGATTCGCAGCGCCCGCCAGATGATCAACGCGTACAGCGATAAAACGACCGCGGCGCCGGCGAAGCCGAAACGCTCCGCCAGTGCCGCGAAGATGAAGTCCGTGGTGTTGAGGGGGACGAAGTTGGCGGCGGTGTTGGTCGCGACGGAGCCCAGGCCGAACTTCTGGCCCGCGCCGATCGCCGTGAGCGACTGCTGCTGCTGGTAGAGCGCGCTCTTGATCTGCGACGCCGGCACCGCGCCGGGGTCGAGGAACGCGGTCAGGCGCTCCGCCTGGTAGGTGTGAAAGCCGACCAGCGGCCCGACGCCGAGCACGAGCGCGAGCGCCGCCACGCCGAGTGCGAGAACCGCCGCGAGATATTTCGCCTCGACGCCGGCGATGTAGAGCACCGCAAAGGCGGCGGCGATGTAGACGAGGCCCGAGCCGAGGTCTGGCTCGGCGATCACGAGCATCGTCGGGACCAGCGCGAGCAGCATCACGCGCGCCACAAGCTGGCGCCCGGTTGTCTTGCGCGAGCTGTCCACGACGAACGCCGCGAGGAAGACGATCAGCAGCACCTTGCCGACCTCGGACGCCTGGAAGGAGAACACGGAGATGCCGATCGAGCGGGTGGAGATCCCGCCGATGCTCTTGCCGATCGCGATCACGACGAGGATCGCGCCGATCAGGATCACATAGAGGCCCCACTTCAGCTCGCGCAGCCGCGAGTAGTCAAAGCGCGAGAGCACGACCATCGCGACCAGGCCGACCGCCAGATAGCCGCCCTGGCGGACCATCTGCGCGTGGCTGATCCCGCCGAGTGTGACGATCGACGCGACGCCCAGGGCGATCGCGGCCACGGTCAGGATCGGGTCAAGGCCGATCCGGATCGCGCGCGGCGCGAGCGTCGCCGGATCGCGGCCCTGTTTTGGGGTTTGGATGACGGTGGTGGCCATCAGAGATCGGTGCTCGTGCCGGCGACCCAGTGCTTCGGCAGCCCGAACCACTGTGACAGCATCAGCCGCGCGGCGGGCGCTGCGGCGGCGGCGCCGAATCCGCCGCGCTCGACGGTGACCGCGATGACGATCGGGCGCCTCGGGTCGGGCGCGTAGGCGACGTACCACGACTGGTCCGGCTGGCCCGTGTGCACGGCGGTCCCGGTCTTGCCGTAGATCGTGCGCGGGAAGCTGCCGAAGGTGGCGTAGGAGGTGCCGCTCGGGCTCTGCGCGGCGCCGTGCAGGCCGGCCATGACGAGCGCCTGGTAGGCCGGGTTCAGCGCGATCTTGCGGTAGGTCGGCGCCGGCAGCTGCTGCACGAGCGCCCCGGAGGGCGAGAGGATCTTCCAGCCGATCTTCGGGGACCACACCTTGCCGCCGTTGACGATCGCCGAGTAGGCGACCGCCATCTGCAGCGGGCTGGCCAGCAGGAAGCCCTGCCCGGTCGCGAGCAGGACGTTCTGGCCGATCGTCCAGGCCGGCTGCAGGTAGCCCTGCGAGCAGGCGGTGACCGCGAGCTGCGATTTCGCGTACGCGGGCTTGGGGTGGCTGCCGGCGCAGGCCTGCGCGACGTACTGCGCGTTGAGCGCCCTGATGTAGGCGGCGTCGGGCACCACTCCCGCGGAGCCGCCGCCGGGCAGGTCGATCCCGGGCGAGCTGCCCAGCCCGAGCGCGCGGGCCTCGGACTGGATCGGATCGGAGCTGTCGTTGGCGGCCGCCCCGACCTTGTAGAAGTAGGTGTCGACGGACTGTGTCAGCGCGCCCACGAGGTCGACGTCGCCGTAGTTGCTGCCGCCCGAGTTGCAGAACTTCTGCGTGGTGCCGAAGGTCACGCACGACCCGGTCCCCTGGAGGGTCTGGGCGGTGATCAGCCCGGCGTTCAGGGCGCCGAGCGCCGTGATCGGCTTGAACGTCGAGCCGGTCGGATAGAGGCCGTCGATCGCGCGGTCGACGAGCGCGTGGTCCTCCGCCTTGATCGCGTCGAAGGTCCCGGTGGAGATGGGCGTCGCGAAGTCATTCGCGTTGTAGCTGGGAACGGAGCCGAGCGCGAGGACGCGCCCCGTCGTTGGGTCCATCGCGACGAACGCGGCCGCCGGCGCCGCCTGTCCGGTTGCCTGCGGGGCTCGCGCGCGGGCCTCGTCGACCGCGATGTAGCCCTCGCGCTCCAGCCCGAGGTCGAGCGAGGTGCTGAGCTGATCACCCGGCACCGGCTGCTTGGTGTTCGACTTGGCCGCGATCGGATAGCCCGCGGCGTCGACGTCGACGTGGTCGACGCCCGGGGTGCCCTGGAGGTATGCCTGGTAGGTGGCCTCGAGCCCCGACTGGCCGACGACCGTGCCCGCGGCGATGCCCTTGAACGGCGACTGCGTGAGCTCCTGTGTGGTGATCTGCCCGAGCTGGCCGAGCACGACGGCGCCGACGTCGCCCTCCGGGTAGTGGCGGACGTATACCTGTCGCACGATGACCCCGGGGAAGAGCGACTTGCGCTCGCCGATGTAGACCCAGGCGCGCTGCGGGACGTCGTCCATGACGTCGGTCGGCGCGTAGCCCGGCGGCGCGATCGCCGTGTCGTCGACGACCGCGCGGATGTGCGCCCAGCCGATCCCGAGCACCCGCGCGAGGCGGCGGTAGACGAGCCGGCGCGCCGGACCGACCGGCGGTAGGTCGTCGGCGACGATCGCGACCTGCGGCGCGACCCTGTAGCCGGCGAGCAGGTTGCCGTGGCTGTCGAGGATGTTGCCGCGCGGTGGCTGAATCGCGATCGGGCGCACCACCAGCGCCGTCGCCCTCGCCGCGTTCTGCGTACCGGTCAGCACCTGCAGATACCACAGGCGAAACCCGATCACGCCAAACATCACGACCACGACGATGCCGAGCACGCCGACGCGCCGTGTCAGCTGCGGCGGCAGCGGCGCACGGCGCTGGAGCGGGCTCTCGATCACGAACGCGAGAGCGGGCTCAGGCCGCCGGTCGTGTACGCGCGCCGCCGGCGGCGGCGCGGATCCTCGGGCAGCGCCGGGATCAGCCAGCGACGGACGAGCGAGTACACCGGTACGGCGATCAGCGAGTTCAGCGCGATGGTGATCAGGATGTCACGCACCAGCAGCAGGCTGACCGGTGCCGTGACGCCGAGGGCGAACTCCAATACCGCGTAGCCGACCGACGCGACCGCGGTCGCGGCCGCGCCGAGCGCGAGCGGCGTGAACGGAGCCTCGGGGGCGCGCAGCTCGCGCACCCGTCCCGCGCCGTAGCCCACGAGCACGTAGACGAGCGCCGAGATCCCGAGCGTCTCGGCGAAGGCGAGGTCGACGAAGATGCCGACGCCGAAGCCGAACAGCGCGCCCGGCAGCGCCCCGGTCAGGAAGCCGGCCGCGGCCACCACCAGCGGTGCGAGGTCGGCGTTCACGCCGAGGATGCGGACCTGCGCGACGCCGGCGATCTGCACGAGCACCGAGACGAACGCCAGCACCGCGAGGCGGAGCGTCACGTTGGTCGTGTCGCTCACGATCCCGGCCCTCCCGTCAGGACCTGCACGCTTTCCAGCGACGTCAGATCGGCGGCCGGCGTCACGGTGATCGTGCCCAGCGGGTCGGCCGCGGACGCCACCGCGCTGACCTGCCCGATCAGGATGTTGGCCGGGAACAGCGTGGCGCCCGCCGTCGCACGCTCGCCGGCGGTCACGACCAGGTCCCCCAGCTTCACCTCGCCCGGCTGTGAGACATCGAGCAGCTGGAGCTCGCCCGGGCTGCCGGGCTGCGGCACGATCAGGCCGATCTCGCGGCTCGCGCTGTCGCGCGCCGCGACGCCCGAGGCGGGGTCGTTGATCAGCGTGACGATCGCCGAGTCTGCGGCGACCTCGGTGATCGTGCCGATCAGGCCGTCTGGATCGATCACCGGGTCGTTCACCGAAACCCCGGCACCGCTGCCTGCGTTGATCGTCACATGGCTGACCCACAGGCTCTCGGGCTGGCTGATCACGCTCGCGTCGACCGTGGCGGCGGAGGACAGCCGGAGCGTCGTGTCGATGTGCTGGAGCCTGGCGGCGTCCGTGCTCGAGCTCTGCTGCGCCTGGAGCGCGACGATCTTCTTGTCCGCCGCTGAGAGCTCCTTGCGGAACTTGTCGCGCTGGCTGGCCGCGTGGAACACGTCGCCAACCCAGTTGAACAGGTCATGCACGGGGGTCAGCGCCTTGCCGGCACCGGTCTCGACCGGCGAGAGCACGTCGAGGAACCCGCTCTGCACGGTGTGCAGAGGGCCGCCGCCCGAGCCTCCGAAGCTCGCGCTGATCAGGATCAGGGAGAGAACGACGAGCAGTGCGAGCACTGCCCGGCGCCGGCGAACGTTCTTGTCATGCACGCTGAATTTGGGGTCGCGTTGAAGGGTAGGGGCGCATCGCCTCTGAACGGGGGATGGGTTGGCGCCGGCGCGGGCATCAGCGGCGCCGGCGGCGGTTGCCGTTGCGCCCGCTGGCGCGGTTGGTGCGGTGGATTACCTCGAACTCCTCGAGCGAGCGGCCCGAGCCGACCGCGACGCAGGTCAGCGGTGACTCGGCGAGGTGCGTCGGGATCTGCGTCTCGTCGCGGATGCGGTCAGCCAGGCCCTGCAGCAGCGCGCCGCCGCCCGCGAGCACGATGCCGCGGTCCATGATGTCGGAGGCGAGCTCCGGCGGGGTACGGTCGAGCGTGGCCTTGATCGCGTCGATGATCTGCGCCAGCGGCTCCTCGATCGCGACGCGCAGCTCCTCGCTGGTCAGCACGACCGTTTTCGGCAGGCCCGACACCATGTCGCGGCCTCGGATCTCGGCCTGCAGCTCCTCGGCCATCGGGAATGCCGAGCCGATCTCGAGCTTCAGCTCCTCGGCCGTCTGCTGCCCGATCAGCAGCTTGTACTCGCGCTTGGCGTAGTTGATGATCGCCTCGTCGAGCTCGTCGCCGGCGATCCGGATCGACTGCGAGACGACGATCCCACCGAGCGAGATCACAGCAACCTCGGAGGTGCCGCCGCCGATGTCGACGACCATCGACCCGGTCGGCTCGCCGACCGGCAGGCCAGCGCCGATCGCGGCGGCCATCGGCTCCTCGATCAGGTAGGCCTGACGCGCGCCCGCCGACAGGCAGGCCTCCTCGACCGCGCGCTTCTCGACGCCGGTCACCCCGGACGGAACACAGACGACCACGCGCGGGTGAGCGAAACGGCTCTGATGCACCTTCTGGATGAAATGGCGCAGCATCTCCTCGGTCACATCGAAGTCGGCGATCACGCCGTCCTTGAGCGGCCGGATCGCCGAGATCGTGCCGGGCGTGCGCCCGAGCATCCGCTTGGCCTCGATGCCGACGGCGTGCACCTCGCCGGTGCGCGAGTCGATCGCCACCACGCTCGGCTCCGACAGCACGATGCCGCGTCCGCGGACGTAGACGAGCGTATTCGCCGTGCCGAGATCGACGGCCATATCGCGGCCGCCGAACCCGGTCATGTAGCTGAAAAAACCCATTTGGAGGCAATGCGCAAGACGTGGATCGGGGCGGCCGCGCCGCGCCGCCTGCGCTGCGGTGCGCGGGGAACGGCTGTACGGAGGGAGCCCCCGCCTTGGAGTGACGCAGTGTAGCGGACGCCGGGTCCCCTCCGGCTTCGCGCCGCGCCGCGCGAGAAGGCGTTAGTCCTGCAATTCGGCCTGATTTTGCGGGCTGAAACGATTGTTGCGGCCGCTCAGCAGCGTCGGGTGGGCGCTCAGCAGAGCGCCGACCGGCAGGCCGACCACGTTGGTCCAGTCGCCGGCGATCGCGGCGACGAGCGCGCAGCCCGCTCCCTGGATCGCGTAGCCGCCGGCGCGGTCGCGCCACTCGCCGCCGCGCAGGTACCACTCGATCGTCGCCTCGTCGAGCTGGCGGAACCTGACCTCGGTCGCGCAGGTCGCCGTGCGCGGCGCGTCTGTCAGTCCTTCAAGCGCGAGCGCGCTGAGCACCGTGTGCGTCGCGCCCGACAGCGCCCGGAGCGTCTCGCGTGCCTGGGTCAGGTCCTCCGGCTTGCCATAGAGGCGCCCCGCGAGCGACACGACCGTGTCGACGCCCAGCACCACCTCACCGCCGGCGCGGGCAACCGCCGACGCCTTGCCGAGCGCGTTATGCAGCGCAACCGCCTCCGCCTCACCCAGCTCGCGCTCCTCGAAGTCCGAGGGCCGCACGACGAAGGCGACCCCGAGGGCATCGAGGATCGCGCGCCGCTGCGGCGAGCGGGATGCGAGCACGAGCCGGCCGGCGGCGGGAACCACTAAAGCTCGGGGAAGAAGATCCCGATCTCGCGCGCCGCTGACTCGGGGCCGTCCGAGCCGTGCACGAGGTTCTCGCCCGTCGCGATCGCCAGGTCGCCGCGGATCGAGCCGGGCGCCGCCTCGAGCGGGTTCGTCGCACCGATCAGCTGGCGCGCGGCGGCGATCGCCGAGGGTCCCTCGAGCACCATCGCAACGAGTGGCCCGGACGTGATGAAGTCGGCCAGCTCGCCAAAGAACGGCTTCTCGAGGTGCTCGGCGTAGTGGCGCTCGGCGAGCTCGCGCGTCATCGTCAGCACCGCAAGCGCAACCGGCCGCAGGCCCTTGCGCTCGAACCGCGCGAGGATCTCACCGCTGAGGCTGCGTGAGTAGGCATCAGGCTTGGCAAGAATGAGCGTGCGTTCCATCGGGCTCCTCCGTTGGGGGGTTCGGGCTTGATCGGGTGGACGGCTTCGGGGCGGCAGGCGCGCGGCGGGCAGCCTATGAGGCGGGCGGCGCGTCGCTCGCCAGTGCCTCGCGCCGGCGCCGCGGCGGGTGCAGGCCCGCCACCACTGAGGCTTCGCAGTAGGGGCAAACGCTCCACGTCATCTCGAGCGGCCGGTTGCA
>JBEKSK010000092.1:0-9033 GCA_049517155.1 Solirubrobacteraceae bacterium | reverse complement strand
TCTCCTTAAGGAGCACCTTGAACGACTCCGGGATCGACGGCTCGGCGATGTTCTCGCCCTTGACGATCGCCTCGTAGGCCTTCACGCGCCCGACCGTGTCGTCGGACTTGATCGTGAGCATCTCCTGCAGCGTGTAGGCGGCGCCGTAGGCTTCGAGCGCCCAGACCTCCATCTCGCCGAAGCGCTGGCCGCCGAACTGCGCCTTGCCGCCGAGCGGCTGCTGGGTGACCAGCGAGTAGGGGCCGGTCGAGCGCGCGTGGATCTTGTCGTCGACGAGGTGCAGCAGCTTCAGGATGTACATGTAGCCGACCGTGATCTGCTCGGCGAACGGCTCGCCGGTGCGCCCGTTGTAGAGCGTCACCTTGCCGCTGGCCTGCTCGCCGGCGCGGCGCGAGCGGTCGATGTCCATGCGGATCGCGCCCTTGTAATGGTCCTGCCAAGCGACCAGCGCGTGGTCGACGTCGGTGATCGTCGCGCCGTCGAAGACCGGCGTCGAGACATAGACGCGACCGTTTGCGCCCTTCTCCTGGGCGAGCTTGAAGGCCTCGGAGCCGTCGTCGTACCAGCCCTGCGCGGCCACCCAGCCGAGGTGGGTCTCGAGGATCTGGCCGACGTTCATCCGGCTCGGCACGCCGAGCGGGTTGAGAATCACGTCGACCGGGGTGCCGTCCTCGAGGAACGGCATGTCCTGCTCGTCGACGATCTTCGAGATCACGCCCTTGTTGCCGTGGCGTCCGGCGAGCTTGTCGCCCTCGGAGATCTTGCGCTTCTTGGCCACGAACACGCGCACCAGGTCGTTGACCCCCGGCGGCAGGTCGTCGCCCTTCTCGCGGCTGAAGATCATCACGTCGATGACCACGCCGCCCTCGCCGTGGGGCACCTTCAGTGACGTGTCGCGAACCTCGCGCGCCTTCTCCTTGAAGATCGCGCGGATCAGCTTCTCCTCGGCCGTCAGCTCGGTCTCGCCCTTGGGCGTCACCTTGCCGACGAGCAGATCGCCGGAGCCGACCTCGGCGCCGACGCGGACGATGCCGCGGTCGTCGAGGTTGCGCAGCGACTCCTCCGAGCGGTTCGGGATGTCGCGCGTGATCTCCTCCTCGCCGAGCTTGGTCGTGCGCGCGTCGATCTCGTACTCCTCGATGTGAATCGAGGTCAGCTCGTCGTCGCGGACCAGCCGCTTGGACAGGATGATCGCGTCCTCGAAGTTGTAGCCCTCCCAGGACATGAAGGCGACCATCAGGTTCTTGCCGAGCGCCATCTCGCCGCGATCGCTCGAGGAGCCGTCGGCCAGCACGTCGCCGGCCTTGACCTTCTGGCCACTGATTACCAGCGGCTTCTGGTGGATCAGCGTGCCCTGGTTGGAGCGCATGAACTTCTGCAGCTGGTACTCGTCACGGGCGCCGTCGGTCGTCTCGACGACGATCTCCGTCGCGTCGACGAAGGCGACCGTGCCGGCCGTGCGGGCCAGCAGCACATCACCTGTGTCCAGCGCCGCCCGCAGCTCCATGCCGGTGCCGACCAGCGGGGCGTCGGTCGTCAAGAGCGGCACAGCCTGGCGCTGCATGTTCGAGCCCATCAGGGCGCGGTTGGCGTCGTCGTGCTCGAGGAACGGGATCATCGCCGTCGCGACCGACCAGATCTGCTCCGGCGAGACGTCGACGAGGTCGACCTCCTTCGGGCCCACGGTCACGTACTGACCGGCCTGCGTACGGCAGAGGATCTCCGGGCCCTTCAGGCGGCCGGTCTTCGCATCCACCGGCGTGTTGGCCTGGGCGATGATCTGCTCCTCCTCCTGCGTCGCGTCCAGGTGCACGATCTTGTCGGTCACGACGCCGTCCGCGACCACCCGGTAGGGGGTCGTGACGAAGCCGTGCTCGGACACCTGGGCGTATGAGGAGAGCGAGCCGATCAGGCCGATGTTCGGCCCTTCCGGCGTCTCGATCGGGCACATCCGGCCATAGTGGGTCGGGTGCACGTCGCGCACCTCGATCGGCGCGCGCTCGCGGGTCAGACCGCCGGCGCCGAGCGCCGAGAGGCGGCGGCGATGGGTCAGCCCCGCCAGCGAGTTGGTCTGGTCCATGAACTGCGACAGCTGCGAGGAGCCGAAGAACTCCTTCAGCGCCGCGACCACCGGGCGGATGTTGATGATCGTCTGCGGCGTGATCGTGTCGGCGTCCTCGGTCGTCAGGCGCTCGCGCACGACGCGCTCCATGCGGTAAAGGCCGATCCGGAAGGCCTCCTGGATCAGCTCGCCGACGGTCCGCAGGCGGCGGTTGCCGAAGTGCTCGTACTCGTCGAGGTGCTCGGCCACCGCTTCGCGCGGCATGCTCGCGGCCTCGGCCGCGTAGTCCTTGATCTCGACCTCGGGATTCTCGGGCATGCCGAGCCGCTTGGGCATCGACACGAGCTCCTTGACCAGGGCGATGATGTCGTCGTGGGTGAGGGTCCGCGCGTCGAGGTCGATGTCGAGTCCGAGCCGCGAGTTCAGCTTGTAGCGGCCGACGCGCGTGAGGTCATAGCGCTTGGGGTCGAAGAACAGCTGGTTGAGCAGCGAGCGGGCGTTCTCCACCGTCGGCGGCTCGCCGGGACGCTGCTTCTTGAACAGCTCGACCAGCGCGCCCTCCTCGGTGCGCGTCTGCTCGGTGTCGGACTCCAGCGTGTTGCGGATGTAGTGCGAGTTGTCGAAGAGCGCCAGGATCTGCTCGTCGGCCGCGTATCCCATCGCGCGCAGCAGCACGGTGATCGGCAGCTTGCGCTTGCGATCGATGCGGACGTAGACCTTGCCCTTCTTGTCGATCTCCAGCTCGAGCCAGGATCCGCGGGCCGGCATCAGGTTGGCCACGAAGACCTGCTTCTCGCGGTCCTTCGGCTCCATCAGGTAGGCGCCGGGGGAACGCACGAGCTGGGTGACGACCACGCGCTCGGTCCCGTTGATGATGAAGGTGCCGCGCTCGGTCATCCACGGGAAGTCGCCCATGAACACCGACTGCTCGCGAATCTCACCGGTCTCGCGGTTGATGAACGCGACGGTGACCGTCAGCGGCCGCGCGTAGGTGAGGTCCTTCTCGCGGCACTCGTCGATCGGCGCGACGACCTGGTCGAAGACGAACTCTCCGAACTGGACGGCGAGATTTCCGGTGTAGTCCTCGATCGGCGAGATGTCGTCGATCGTTTCGCGCAGCCCACCCTTGGTGGGTTCGGTCAGCCACTCGAATGAGCGGCGCTGGATGTCAATGAGGTTGGGGACGTCGAGCGACTTGTTCAGACGCGCGAAGTTCCGGCGCGTCCGAGGGACGTAGGCAGCAGCCAAGATGCGACTCCTGAGGGGTCGAGAGGCGGACAGACGACAGCGCGAAAGCGCAGAGGAATAAATCCTAGCACAGCGAAGCCGTGCCCCCTTGAGGGCCGCCAGCGCTCACGGACCCCGCTCCTCAACGGCCGCGTATGTGGCGCGGCGATGACCTTCCCGGAGCGGCTTCGACTATCGGCCGGCACCCAGACTGTAGCGGAAATTGCGGCCTTTGTGGAGGTTGTGGACCTTGGTTGTACGACCGAGGGCCCCGGTCGCCGGGGCCCTCTGAAACCGACTGCGGTTGCCGTGCTACTTGATCTCGACTGTGGCGCCGGCCTCTTCCAGCTCCTGCTTGAGCTTGTCGGCCTCCTCGCGGTCAATTCCCTCCTTGACCGTGGCGGGCGCCTCGTCGACGAGCGCCTTGGCCTCCTTCAGACCCAGTCCGGTCGCCGCCCGGACGACCTTGATCACCTGGATCTTCTTGTCGCCGGTCGCTGCGAGGTGGACGGTGAAGGCCGTCTGCTCCTCCGCCTCCTCCTCGGCGGCGCCGCCGCCACCGCCGGCCGGAGCCGCGGCCGCCACTGCGGTCGCCGAGACGCCGAAGGTCTCCTCCAGCGCCTTGATCCGCTCGGCGAGCTCGAGCACGGAGATGCCCTTGAGCTCGTCGATCCATGCCTCTGTGCTGGTAGCCATCGCTAGTTCTCCTTTGATTCGTCAGTTTCGGTCGCCGGCTCGCCGGCTTCCTCAAGATCGTTGGCGGCCTGCGCCTCGGGCTCGGCTTCCGCGCCAGCCTCGGGCGCCGCCTCCGGCTCGGGCTCCGCGTCCGCCTCGGGCGCGGCCTCGGGCTCCGCCTGGGCCTCGGGCTCGGGCTCCGCCTCCGTCTCAGGCGCCGCGTCGGCCACAGACCCGGCCTCGGCTTCCGCCTCGGGCGCCGCCTCAGTCTCGGGCCCGGCCTGCGCTCCCGTCTGGGCCACAGTCTCGGGCGCCGCGTCCGCCACAGTCTCGGGCGCCGCTTCGGCCTCGGGCGCCGCCTCAGCGGCATCCTCGGCCTCCGCTGCCGCCTCACCCGCAGGCTCGGCCGTGTCGCCGGATGCGGTGCCGTCCGCCTCCTGCGAAGCCGCAGCGTCCGCCACCGCAACGGTCGCCTCGGCCGCCGGCGCCGCGTCGGCCGGGACGCCGCCGCGCTGCTCGAGCACGCCGCCGAGGCCGACGGCGAGGCCGCCGATCAGCGCCGAGAGCGTACGGGCCAGCCCGGCGATCGGGCTCGCGATGAGGCCGACGAGCTGTCCGTAGAGGACATCGCGCGAGGGCAGGCGGGAGATCTGCGTGACCTCGGCCGACGACAGCACCGCACCCTCCATCAAGCCGCCCTTGAAGGCGAGCAGCTGTGTCGTGCGAGCGAAGTCGGAGATCGCCTTCGCGGCCGCCGCGGCGTCGCCGCGGACGAAGGTCAGCGCCGTCGGGCCCGCCAGCAGCGGCCGAAGCTCGGCCGCGCCGGCCTGGTCGGCGGCGCGCTCGGTGAGTGAGTTCTTGACGACGCGGAAGCTCGCGTCGCAGTCGCGCAGGCGGGCCCGCAGGGCATCGGCCTGGGCCACGGTGATGCCGCGGTAGTCGACCGCGAAAACGGCCTGCGATCCTGTGATGTCGGCGGCGATCTGGTCGATCACCGCGGCCTTCTGGTCTCGGTTCATGAAGCTCCTAGCCCGGACTTAGGGGTCGCCGGGGGTCTTCGGAGTAGGCGCTCACGCAGCTACTGCGGGCGCCTCCTCGACGATGTCGCGGGTACGCGTGGGATCGACCTTGATCCCGGGCCCCTGGGTTGAGGCGATCGTGATCGAGCGCAGGTAGCGCCCCTTGGCAACCGATGGCTTGGCGCGGATGACCTCCTCGATCACCGCGGCGTAGTTCTCCAGCAGGGCGCGGTCCTCGAAGCTGCGCTTGCCGATCACCAGGTGCACGATCGCGGTCCGGTCGGTGCGGTACTCGACCTTGCCGGACTTGGACTCCTCGACGGCCTTGCGAACGTCGGTCGTGACCGTCCCGACCTTGGGGTTGGGCATCTTGCCGGACGGCCCGAGGATGCGCCCGAGGCGACCGACGATCGGCATCATGTCGGGCGTCGCGATCGCGACGTCGAAGTCCGTGAAGCCCTCCTCGACGCGCTTGGCGAGATCCTCGGCACCGACGAAGTCGGCGCCTGCCTCCTGCGCCTCGCGCGCCGCGTCGCCCTGGGCGAAGACGGCGATCGTGACGTCGCGGCCGAGGCCGTTGGGCAGCGCAATCGTGCCGCGCAGTTGCTCATCGGCATGGCGGACGTTCAAGCCGGTGCGGATGTGCACCTCGATCGACTCGTCGAACTTGGCGTTCGCCGCGCGCTTGACCGCGGCGATCGCCTCGGCCGGCGAGTGCTCGTGCTCGCGGTCGATCGCGGCGCGAGACTCCAGGATGCGCTTGCCGCGGGCGGCCATCAGACGACGTCCACGCCCATCGAGCGGGCCGTTCCCGCGATGATCTGTGTCGCGGCATCCAGGTCGTTGGCGTTGAGGTCGGCGAACTTCTGCTCGGCGATCGCCCGCAGCTGCGCCTGCGTGATCCTGCCGACCTTGCTGCGGTTGGGCTCGGACGACCCCTTGGCGAGCGAAAGCGTCTTGCGGATCAGGTCCGCGGCCGGCGGAGTCTTGGTGATGAAGGTGAACGAGCGGTCCTCATAGACGGTGATCACCACGGGGATGACGGTTCCGGCGTCCTGCTGCGTCTGCGCGTTGAAGGCCTTGCAGAACTCCATGATGTTGATGCCGTGCTGGCCCAGCGCGGGACCGACCGGCGGTGCCGGAGAGGCAGCGCCGCCTACGGCCTGCAGCTTGATCGTGGTGAGGACTTTCTTTGCCATCTTGCTCTAGAGCTTCTTGACCTGGTCGAAGCCGACCTCGACCGGCGTCTCGCGCCCGAAGATTGATACCAGCACCTTCAGCCGGGCCGCATCCTCGTTGATCTCCGAGATCTCACCGGAGAAATCCGCGAGCGGGCCGGATATCACCTTGACAGATTCGCCGATCACGAAGCTGGCGCGCGTGCGCTCGCGCACCGCGACCTCCTTCTTCAACAGCCGGTCGACCTCCATCTGCGTGAGCGGCACCGGCTCGTTTGAGGCGCCGACGAAGCCGGTCACACCGGGGGTTCCCTTGACCAGCGTCCAGGACTCCTCGTCGAGCTCCATGTTGACCAGCACGTAGCCGGGCATCGTGCGCTTCTCGACGGTCACCTTCTGGTTGTCCTTCATCTCCGAGACGGCCTCGGTCGGCACGACGACCGAGCGCACCGCCCGTTGCTGGCCGAGCGAGACGACGCGGTGCTCGAGGTTGGCCTTGACCTTGTTCTCGTGCCCGGAATATGTGTTCACGACATACCAGCGAAACATGACCGCGTCCCTAGATGATGAAGTTGATGAGCTTGCCGGCGAGGTAATCGGCGACGCCGAGGAAGATGCCGGTGATCACGACGAAGCCGAGCACCACGCCGGTGGCCTGCGCCACCTGCTGACGGTCGGGCCACTGGACCCGCTGCAGCTCGGCCCAGCTTGCACGCAGGAAGCCGATGATGCGGTTGCCAGTCGGGCGCGCCATCTCGGCGGCGACCACGGGGTCGGCCTTGCCGAACGCCTGGCTCGCAGCATCGATGTCCTCGTCACCGCCGTCGGCGAAGGCGACGGGCGGCGCGCCCTCGATCGGCGGGCGCCCGGCGCCGCCGGCGTCCGGGAAGAGCGGATCGACCCGTGCGGGATCGGCCCGGGAATCGGGGCGGGGCGTGCGATTACGCTGGCGGTTGCGCGCCACGACACGACTGGCTAGCGGGTTTCCCGGTGGCTTGTGTGCCGCCGGCACCAGCGGCAGTACTTCGCCAGCGTGATGCGATCCGGGTTGTTGCGCTTGCTCTTGTTCGTCTGATAGTTGCGGCGCTTGCAATCCTCGCACGCGAGGGTCACAGCGATCCGTACGTCTCCGCGGGCCATGAGCCTTCCAAGGTCGGTGATTCAAACAGCTGGCGCCGGGCAAGGAAAAACCCCGCCACGGCGCGAGGTCAACGGAGTGTAGTGGAACGTCTGTCCGCGCGCCCGCACCCCCGCGCTATCGTCAGCCGACACCCACGCCGAGCGTCGAGGAGCCCCCCGGATGAACCTGCCCGAGCCGATCAAGACGAACATCACCGACGAGAGCTTCGCCGGTGTGACCTACCACATCCGCGGCGCGCTGGTGCCCGAACTGCAGATCGAGCTCTCGAACGAGCCCGTGATGTTCGAGCATCACACGCTGCTGTGGAAGGAGACGGCCGTGAAGATCGAGTTGCGCAAGCTGGCGGGAGGGGTCAAGCGCAAGATCGCCGGCCTCGACTTCTTCGTCACCAAGGCGATGGGCCCCGGGCGGATCGCCTTCTCGCGCGACTGGCCGGGCCAGTGCATCCCACTGCACCTCTCGCAGGGCCAGTCGCTGAACGTCCGCGAGCATCACTTCCTCGCCGCGACCGACAACCTCGAATACAGCTTCGAGCGCGTCAAGGGTGTCCGCAACATGCTGCTCGGCGGCCAGGGCTTCTTCATCGACAACTTCAAGGCGACCGGCGGCGACGCGGTCGTCTGGGTCAGCGGCCAGGGCAACGTTTTCGAGGTGGTGCTGAGCGACGGTGAGCAGATCGACGTGGAGGCCGGCGGCTGGCTCTACAAGGACAACTCGGTCAAGCTCGAGTCGGTCTCGCTCGGCCTGAAGACCGGCATGTTCGCGGGCGACCACAAGATGACCTACAACCGCTTCACCGGGCCGGGCCGCCTGGCAATCCAGACGCTCTACCTCGAGCCGATCGAGTCCGAGGGCGTCAGCTCCAACGCGGGCGCGGCCGCGACCGGCGGCGTGGCCGGCGCGGTGATCGGGGGCCTGCTGCGCGGCTAGCCCCCCGGGTTGTGCGGCCTGGTGCATGCACCAGGCCGTGGCTGGGTGCATGCACCCAGCCACGGGGCGGCGCCTGCGCCGCCCCGAACAGCTAGAGGCCCGGGAAGTGACGCACGACGTAGCCGGCTAGCGACGGGTTCGGCCGCAGCCAGCGCGTGCTGTAGGGGCCGCTGCGCCCGGCGGTGTCGAACCACATGCCGTCGACGTTCATGAAGGTGTGCCCGGCGTCGGCGAACACGGTGATGTAGCGGCCCGGACCCGGGACTCCCCAGTGCTCGAGCTGGCCGGAGGTCTCCGGCGCCGCGATCAGGCCCGCGGCGGCGAGCGCGTAGCTGACCGAGCCCGAGCAGTCGTAGGCGCGGTCGATGAAGGACGCGTGGCCGCCGCCGTAGACATACGGGAAGTCGGCGATCGCGTTGCCACCGGCGATCACCTCGCTGACCTTCAGCGGCACGACGTTGACGGGTGAGAAGGCGCCGGTGGCCGGGTCGATGTAGCCGCTGCCGCTGCCGACGGCGGTCTGCGCGCGCTGGAGGTCGCGCTCCTGCTGCAGTTCACGCTTGACCTGCGCAAGGCTCGGCGCGGCCGGGCTCGAGTCGGCGCTCGCCGCAGCGACGCTCGGCGAGGAGGCGCGGGCGTGGGTGCGCCCGCCGCTGGGGTCGGGATAGCTCTGCGACGCGAGCGGGTCGGGAGCCTCGGCGGCGAAGGCCACCGGGTGCGACGCCACGCGGTGAGCGGGCGTGTGGTGGGCAGTCGCGTGGCGTGAGCCGCCGGCGAGGCCGGCCGCAAGGCCGGCCACGA
>JBEKSK010000091.1:0-9038 GCA_049517155.1 Solirubrobacteraceae bacterium | reverse complement strand
CCGCCTTCAGGGTCGGAAGGCCGCGGGCCGCCAGCAGCTCGCCGGTGGCCGTGCGCACCGCGGAGCACCACTCGAGCGCCTCTTGAAACGAGCTCGCGCCGAGCGGCACGACAAGGAAGTCCTGGAACGCGAGGCCGCCCTCCGCGTGCAGGCCGCCGCTGATGATGTTCACCATCGGCAGCGGCAGCAGGGTGCCGCCGCCGAGTTGCTGCCAGAGCGGGAGTCCGCGCGACGCGGCTGCAGCGCGGGCCACGGCGGTCGACACGGCGAGCAGCGCGTTCGCGCCCAGGCGCGAGCGGTCCTCGCTCCCGTCAAGCTCGATGAGCAGGCCGTCGAGCTGCGCCTGGTCGAACGGGCTTTGGCCCACGACCGCAGGCGCGATCGTGTTGCGGATGTTCGCGACGGCGCCAAGAACACCGTTGCCGTTGAAACGCGAGCGGTCGTTGTCGCGCAGCTCGTGGGCCTCGTGGCGGCCGGTCGAGGCGCCCGAGGGAACACTCGAGCGGGCGAGGCTGCCGTCGCTCAGCGCGAGATCGACCTCGACCGTCGGGCGTCCGCCGGAATCGAGGATCTCGCGCGCGACGACGGCGGCGATCGTCGGCGTCACACCCGCGCCCGCCTGACCGTCTCGATCGCGGCGCGCAGCGTTTGCGGGCGCTCGAGCAGCAGGCGCGAACCGGCCTCGCGCGCGATCTCCTGCTCGGGACGGGCGAGGTACTCGGCGGGCGACTTGCCGTCGACGCGGGCGACCATCAGAGCCCCGACGTGGCCGAGCAGATATGGGAGCTCGGGCGCCAGCTCGGCTGGGACCGCCGTGCGGTAGGCGTTCCAGAAGCAGTTCGCGCTCAGCTCGAGCTCGGGGCTTGACCGCGGCACGTGCACGAGCTTCAGCAGCAGGTGGTTGAGCATGTAGGCGACGTCGAACGCCGGGTCGCCGAAGTGCGCAACCTCGAAATCGATGACCCACACGCCGTCGCCGACGAGCACGTTCTTGGGCGAATAGTCGCCGTGAACCAGGCAGACGTGCGTTTCTTCCATGCGAGTCATCGCCGCGTCGATCGCGTCCGCCAGCTCTGGGTGGCGGTGCGCGACCGTGCGGTAGAAGGGATCGACCCGGAGCTGATCGAACGCCTCGTAGTCGGCGAACCGCCGTGCCACGCCCTCGTCGGCGAAGGTGGCGCGGTGCCAGGATCCAAGGATGGAGCCCAGGCGTGAGGCGATCGCCGGCTCGACGTCACCGGCCAGCAGGCGGCTCTTCCATGTGCTCCAGCCACGCGGCGCTGCGGCGATCGTCAGCACGCAATTGTCGCGGTCGAGATCGAGCACGGCCGGAACCGCGCCGGGGGTGATCGTGGCAGCGAGGACCAGGGCGTCGGCCTCGCTGATCGCGCGCTCGCGCTTGGCCAGCCATAGCTCGGGCACGCGAAGGCGCGGGAGCGCCTGTTTCACGACCACGCTCGTCGCGCCGCACTCGGCCGCGAGGACCACGTTCGAGACCCCGCCCTCGAGCTGGCGGGCAGCGATCCGTGCGCCCGGCGCGAAGATGCCACGCTCGGTCAGGTACGCGGCGACGGTGTCTGCGGAGAGGAGCTCCCCGCCGGGTTCGCTAAGTTGCGCGCTGATGGCGATCTCGGTGTCAGTCCTGCGGGCGAGCCTTGCTCTCTGCGAGCGAATCAGCGTATTCTAGGGAACGTTCCCATGGGGCGCCCTGAGGCGGGCGCAGGAGAGAGATCACGATGGTGCAGGCAACGACGGCGACCGGCACGGCCAACGGCGAGGACCGCGCAATCACGATCCTCGACGTCGCTCGCGAGGCGCAGGTTTCGAAGTCCACCGTCTCACGCGTCCTCAACGGCTCGCCCCACGTCGCAACCGAGACCAGGGAGCGCGTGCTCGAAACCGTCTCGCGTCTTGACTTTCGCGCCAACGCCGCCGCGCGTGGGCTGCGCACCACGAGGAGCTTCCTGGTCGGCCTGCTCGTGCCGGCGATCAGCAACGACGTCTTCAGCCGGATCGCCGAAGTGCTGGAGGAGGACCTGCGCCACGAGAGCGTCGGGCTCGTGATCGTCAGCTCCGGATGGGATCGGGCCGGCGAGCGGCTCGGACTCGAGTCGCTGCGCGACCGCCGCGTCGACGCGCTCGTCGTCTCACTCGTCAACGACCGCGACGCGGAGCTGGCGCAGTTGCTCGCCGCCGTCACCAGCCCGATCGTGCTGCTCGATCGCGAGATCGCGGGAACCACTGCGGACGTGGTCCTGACCGATCAGCGAGGCGGGATCCGCAAGGCCCTCGAGCACCTCGCCGGCCTGGGCCACCGCTCGGTCGGCATGGCCACGCTCAGCACGGATGTTCGCCCGGGCCGCCAGGCGGTCGCCGCCTTCGAGGCGTTCGTCGCGCGGCTCGGTCTCGCGGCGGTGGCCGAGATGACGGTGCCCTACAACCGTATGGATCGCCGCTACGGCGCCGAGATCGCCGAGCGCATGCTCTCGACGGGAGCCACGGCGATCCTCTGCTGCGTCCCCAACACGGTGACCGCCGGGGTGCTCGAGTACCTCGACCACCAGGGAATCTCCGTCCCCGAGGACGTTTCGATCGTCGCGATGGACGAAAGCGAGCTGGCCTCGGTCAAGAAGCCCCAGCTCACCGTGATCTCACGCCAGATCGACGACATGGCGCGCTTCGCCAGCCGCATGGTCACATCGCGGCTGGCCAACCCCGAACTCGCGCCGCGCGTCAAGGTCGTGCCGACCAGCCTGCAACTGCGAGCCTCGACGGCGGCTCCGAGGCCCACTCCGTGAGCGCCTGATGAGCGTCTTGGCAGCCGCCGTGGATCTCGAGGCGGATCCGATCCGGGAGGTCAGCTGCTTTGACTGCTCGGTTCCGCTGCCGCGCCCGCTGATCGTCGGGCATGCGACCGTGACGCGACGAACCTATGCCGTCATTCGGATCAGGACGCGCAGCGGGCTGGAAGGAGCGGCATACGCTTTCGCGCGCGGCCTGCCGGTCGCCGCGATCGTCGAGAGCGCGCTCGCGCCCCTGCTGCTCGATGCCGACCCCGCGATGCCCGAGCTGCTGCGCGCGCAGCTGGCCGGCGCCTACTGGCCCTACGCGGAGCGAGGACTGTTCGCCGTCGCGGCCAGCGCCGTTGACCTCGCGCTCTGGGATTTGCTCGGGAAGCGCCTGAACGCGCCGCTCGCGGACCTGCTGGGCCGTGTTCGCGGCGAGGTCCCGGTCTGCGGCGTGGGCGGCTACAAGCTCGAGGGCGTCGATGAGCTCGGCGGCCTGCAGGAGGAGATGGCCGGCTTCATGGCGCTCGGCTGCCGCGCCGTGAAGCTGACGATCGGCGCCGACGACGCCGCCACCGACGCGCGGCGGATCGCCGCGGTGCGCGAGGTCGTCGGCCAGGACTGCACGATCGCCGTCGACGCCTTTCGCTCGTTCACGAGTATCGAGGACGCACTGCGGCGGCTTGCGCTGCTTGAGCGATTCGACCTCTCCTACGTCGAGGATCCCTTCTCGGAGACGCTCGCTCCACTCGTGGCCGACCTGCGCCGGCGCTCCGGCATGCTGATCGGCCTGGGCGAGAATCTCGCCGGTCACCGCGCCTTTCGCGAGCTGATCGCATCCGGCGCCGTCGATGTCGTGCGCTGCGACGCGACGGTCGTCGGCGGTGTCCGCGAGTTCATGGCGAGCGCGGCGCTGGCTTCGGCCCAGGGCCTCGAGGTCTCCACGCACGTGCACGCCAACATCCACGTGCACTTCGGCGCCGCGATCGCGAACCTCCACCCCGCCGGCCTCGAGTACATGCCCCCCAACTCGGGCCTCGACGGCTTGGACGATCTGCTCACGACCCCGCTCGAGGTGTGCGCCGGCAGTGCGCTCGTCCCGAATCGGCCGGGACTCGGCCTCGACTGGGACTGGGACGCGGTCGCGAGGTACGCCGGTGTCGGCTGAATGGCGCGGAGCGCCCGGTCACGAGCGCCGGCTGGCGGACGCCGGATCGGCGGACGGCCCCTTCTCGTTCCCGTGGGATGCGCCGCTCGTGCCGCCGTTCCCGATCGCCTTTCGCAACGTGTCGATCCTGACCGCGGCGTGGCGGACCGATCCGCAGGCAATCGCCCGCCTGCTGCCGCCGCCGCTTGAGCCGATCGGCGATGTCGTCCTCGCCCACATCTACCTGATGCCAGACACCGACTTCGTCGGCGCAGCACACGAATGCAACGTGATGTTCGGCGCGCGGCTGGTGCGAGGTGACGAGATCGTCGAGGGCGGCTACTCGAGCGGCCTGTACCTGGACTCGGATGTGGGCGTGGCGCACGGGCGCGAGGTCCACGGGCAGCCAAAGAAGCTCGCCCGCCTCGCGCTCGAAACGCGCGGCGATCTGATCGTCGCCGAGGTCGAGCGAAACGGGATCACGATCCTCACAGCGACGCTGCCCTACAAGCAGCGCGCCGTCGACGCAGCGCAGATGCGCAGCCATTTCGACTTCACCGAGAACATCAACTACAAGCTGATCCCCCACATCGACGGCACGCCGGCGATCCGGCAGCTGACGGCGCGGCGACTGAGCGACGTGCGTATCCATGAGTGCTGGAGCGGGCCGTGCACGGTTGAGCTTCGCCCCAACGCCCAGGCGCCGGTCTGGCGGCTGCCCGTGATCGAGCCGCTCGACGGCTTCTTCTGGCGAGCGGACTTCACGCTGGTCGCGGGACGCGTGCTGCACGACTACCTCGCCGAGGGACGCTCGTGAGCGGCCGGCTCGTGGTACTCGATGCCTCATTTGGCGAGGTCGGTGTCGAATCCGAGGCGGCCGCCCGCTGGGGAGTCAGCGTGCACGACGCCGGTGGGGTGAGCGGCCAGGCGGTGGTCGAGGCGGCTGGGACCGCGGACGGCGTGCTCGTCCAGTACGGCCAGATCGGCGCCGAGATCATCGAGCAATGTCCGGGCTGGCGCGTGATCGGGCGCTACGGGGTGGGTGTCGACAACGTCGACCTCGATGCGGCGACCAACCAGGGGATCGCCGTGATCAACGTGCCCGACTACTGCATCGAGGAGGTCGCGACCCACGCTGCGGCGCTCGTGCTCGCGGGCTGGCGCAAGCTCGCGCTCTCGCGGGAGCTGATCGACACCGGTCGCTGGGGGGACTGGAAGGCACTGCGGCCGGTCCAGCCGCTGTCGGGCGCCACGCTCGGGCTCGTCGGCATCGGGCGGATCGGCGGCGAGGTGGTTCGCCTGCTCGGGCCGTTCTTCGGCCGGGTGATCAGCTTCGACCCTGTGCAGGATCCCCCGGCCGGCGTCGAGGCCGTGACGCTCGATCAGGTTTTCGAGGAGGCGGACGTCGTGACGCTTCACTGCCCGCTGACGCCGCAGACCCGCGAACTGGTCAATGCGCAGCGTCTGGAATCGATGCGGGCGCAGGCCCTGCTCGTCAACGTCTCGCGCGGCGGGCTGGTGGACACGGCGGCGCTGACCGACGCGCTGCGCGACGGCACGATCGCGGGCGCTGCTCTGGACGTGCTGCCCCAGGAGCCGCCAGCAGCGGACGATCCGCTGCTGGGCGCCCCCAACCTGCTGCTGACCAACCACTCGGCCTGGTACTCCGAGGTGGCGCTCGTGCGCCTGCGCCGGCTCCTGGCGGAGCGCTGCTGCGCGGCGCTGGCGGGAGAGCCGGTGCCGACTGTCGTCAACGCGCGCGAGCTCGCCGCGAGGGCGCGGAGTTGAGCGACATCTTCGACGTCAGCGGACGCGTCGCGGTGGTGACCGGGGCCGGCGGCGGCCTGGGCACGGCGATCTGCGCCGGCCTCGCAGCGCACGGCGCCGACGTGGCGTTGATCGACGTAAACCGCGAGACGCTCGAGGCTTCCGCCGCCGGCGTGCGCGAGCAGGGCCGCCGTGCACTCGTGCTCGAGCGCGACGCCGCCGACGAGGCCGCGGTCGCCGCGGCGTTCGCCGAGGTCGACGAGGCGTTCGGTCAGGTGGACATCCTTGTCAACCTCGCCTACACGCCGCTCTTCGCGGCGCCCGAGGATCTGACGCTCGACGCCTGGAACGAGGCCTTCGGGGTCAACGTCACGAGCTACTTCCTCTGCTGCCGCGAGGCCGGCAGGCGCATGATCGCGCGGGGCCAGGGCGGCGCGATCATGAACATGTGCTCGATCTGCGGCACATCGGCGACGGGGCGCGGCTCCTTCCCCTACAGCATCGCCAAGGGTGGCATCGCGATGATGACGAAGGAGCTGGCGATCGAGTGGGCCAAGCACGGCATCCGCGTGAACGCGATCCAGCCGTGCCAGTTCCTGACGCCCGGCCTGCGCCACCGTCTGGACAATCCGGAGCTCGGGCACATTCGCGACAAGTTCCTCTCCGGCATCCCGCTCAACCGGCTCGGTGAGCCGCACGAGATGGTGGGACCCGTGATCTTCCTCGTCTCAGACGCCGCCGCGATGGTGACCGGGGTGCTCCTGCCCGTCGACGGCGGCAATCTCGCCATGAATGCCGGCGGCACAAAGGATTAGGCGCCGGGTATCTGTGACCCGAAGTCGCACCGCTCAGCTGCATTCGCAACCCGAAGGAGATCCGCAATGAAGGTGTTGATTCTTGGTGGCACGCGCTTTGTCGGGCGCCACGTCGCGGCGCAGCTGCTCGAGCGCGGCGCGCAGGTGACGCTGCTTCACCGCGGTGTGACCGGTGAGGGGGTCGCGGGAGCGGTGAGCGTGAGCGGCGACCGATCGGCCCCCGACGGGCTGGCCGCGCTCGGCGACCAGCGCTTTGACGCGGTCGTCGACATGTCGGCGTACTTCTCCGAGTGGACGCGCGCGGCTGCCGAGACCCTTCGCGGACGCGTGTCGCATTACGTGTTCATCTCGAGCGGAGCGGTGTACCGCCCCTCGGCGGAGCTCCCCTGGTCCGAGGCGACGCCGTTTGGACCGAGCCCGATCTGGGGTCAGTACGGTCACGAGAAGGTCGCCTCGGAGCGGATCCTCTGGGACGCGCAGGCCGACGGGGACTTCGCCGTCACCGCCTTCCGCTTCCCGTTCATCCTCGGCCCTGGCAACTTCGCCGACCGCGAGTCGTTCGTGTTCGGACGTCTGGCAGCCGGGCGGCCGATCCTTCTGCCCGACGGCGGCACGGCGCTGAACCAGTTCGTGTACGCCGAGGATGTCGCCCGTGCGATCCTTGCGACGCTCGAACGCCCCGACAGCGCCGGCGGACAGGCATACAACTGCACCTACGCCAAGCCGATCACCAACCGCGGCTGGGTGGAGATGTGCGCGGAGGTACTCGGCGTCGACGCGGAGCTCGTGGCGGTCGACGAGGCCGAGCTTGGCGTCGCGGCGCCGACGGTGGACCTTGGCAATATCGTCTTCCCATATCCGCCGGAGCACTACGTGCTCGACGGTTCGAAGCTGACACGCGAGCTTGGCGTCACGATGAGCACGCCGAACCTGCGGATGATCGAGGAGTACGCGGCATGGTGGGAGACGCTCGCGGCGAAGCCGCCGCTGCGCAGCTATGAGCGCGAGAACGCCGCGCTGAGCGCGCTGGGCCTGGCGACGGTCTGACAGCGGGCGCGTCGCGCGGGCGCCCGCGCTTCGCTGCGGCCGGCGCGGGCGGGCGTGGTTCTAACGCTCGCTCGAAGGCCAGCGCTCAATCGAGTCGCGCACCGATGCGACGACGTGTTCCACCTGCGGAATCACCGCCTCCATCAGATTGGGTGCATGCCCGATCGGGGTGTGCGCGGCGGTCAGGCGCTGGACGGGCGCATCGAGATACTCAAAGACGCTCTCCTGAAGCGAGGCGGCGATCTCGGAGGCGACGCTCGCGTACGGCGGCTCCTCGCTGACGACGATCGCGCGACCGGTCTTGCGGACCGACTCGGCGATCGTGTCGGTGTCCAGCGGGAAGATCGTGCGCAGATCGATCACCTCGGCTTCGATCCCCTCGCTCGCAAGCAGTTCCGCGGCCTTGACGATCTTGTTGACCACGATGCCGGCCGAGATCAGCGTCACGTCGGCTCCCTTGCGCAGCACCGCCGCCTTGCCGATCGGCACGAGATCCTCGGGCCCGCCGACCTCGCCGCGGGAGCCGGTCAGGCGCTTGTGCATGAAGAAGAGGACGGGGTCGTCCCCCCTCAGCGCCGACTTCAGCAGCCCCTTGGTGTCGTGGGAGTTGGACGGCATCACGACGACCAGCCCCGGCATGTGCATGAACCACGCCTCGAGGCTGTTGTTGTGCTGGGCGGCGAACAGCGAGACACCGGAGGAGGCCCGGAGCAGCAGCGGCACCGGTTTGCCCCAGAGGTAGCGCGCCTTCGCCGCCTGGTTGGCGATCTCGTCCATCGCGCCGAAGGTGAAGTCGATGAAGTTGAGGTCGATGACCGGGCGCATGCCGTTCATCGCCGCGCCGACGCCGGCGGCAACCATCGCCGCCTCGGAGATCGGCGCGTCGATCACGCGTTCGTGCCCGAAATGGGGGCCGACGCCCTTGACCTGGGCGAAGTGCCCGCCGCGGATGAAGAGATCGGTGCCGAGCACGAAGACCGTTTCGTCACGTTCCATCTCCTCGGTCAGGCCCTGCTGAAACGCTTGGCCGACGGTGACGAGCTCGCTCATTTCGGGCCTCTCGGGTCGAAGGGAAGACTGATCACGCCGTCGCTCGCCGTTGCCGGATCGGGCAGCGGCGAGTTCTCGGCGAACTCGATCGCATCCGCGACGACCGTGCGTGCGCTTTCGAGCATCGCGTCGTAGCGATCGGCGTCGAGCCGGCCGGCGGCCTCGAGCGCGCGGAGCAAGCCGTCGATTGGGTCGCGCGTGCGCCGCCACTCCTCGACCTCCTCGTCGGTGCGGTAGCCCGCGACCTCGCCGGTGTTGTGGCCGTGGTAGCGGTAGGTGACCGCTTCGATGAACGACGGGCCGCCGCCGCTCGCCGCGCGCTCGCGCGCCTCGACGGTCGCGCGGTAGACCGCGCAGACGTCCTGGCCGTCGATCTGGACCGCGGGCAGCCCGAAGCCGGACGCCCGCTCCGCGATCGATGGTCCT
>JBEKSK010000090.1:0-9210 GCA_049517155.1 Solirubrobacteraceae bacterium | reverse complement strand
CGCGCCACCGGCAGCAGGTCCCCGACCTCGTCCTCGGCGATCGGGAAGTGGCAGGCGGCGACCGTGCCGCCGCCCATGTCGGTGAGCGCCGGCTCATCGGTTGCGCAGATCGGGCCGGCGTGGGAGCAGCGGGGGTGGAAGCGACAGCCCTCCGGCGGGTTGGCGGGGCTCGGGACGTCGCCGCCGAGCAGGTGGCGCTCGCGCTGGGCGAGGTCGGGGTCGGCGACCGGGACGGCTGAGAGCAGGGCGCCGGTGTAGCGGTGGCGCGGCAGTGTGTAGAGCGTGTCGCTTGGCGCCATCTCGACGATCTTGCCGAGGTACATCACAGCGACGCGGTCGCACATGTGGCGCACGACGGCGAGGTCGTGGGCGATGAAGATCATCGTCAGGCCGAACTCGCGCTGGAGCTCGCGCAGCAGGTTGAGGATCTGGGCCTGGATCGAGACGTCGAGGGCGGAGACCGGCTCGTCGGCGATGATCAGCTTCGGCTTCAGCGCCAGTGCGCGGGCGACGCCGATCCGCTGGCGCTGGCCGCCTGAGAACTCGTGCGGGTAGCGGTTGTAGTGCTCTGGGTTCAGGCCGACGCGGTCCATCAGCTCCTGCACGCGCTTCTTGCGCTCGCCGGGACCGGTTTCGAGGCCGTGAATGACGAACGGGTCGGCGATGATCGCGCCGACCGTCTTGCGCGGGTTCAGCGACGAGTAGGGGTCCTGGAAGATCATCTGCATCTCGCGGCGGATCGCCTTGAGGTCGGGGCCCTTGAGCTTGGTGATGTCGCGGCCCTCGAACAGCACCTCGCCGGAGGTGACGTCGAGCAGGCGGGTGATCAGCCGCGCCGTCGTACTCTTGCCGCAGCCTGTCTCACCGACGATCCCGAGCGTCTCGCCGGCCCTGACCTCGAAGCTGACGCCATCGACGGCGCGGACCGCGCCCACGTTGCGTTTGAACACGATCCCCTTGGAGATCGGGAAGTGCTTGGTGGCGTTGCGGACCTCGATCAGCGTCTCGCCCGGGCTCATCCGGCGATCTCCGCTTCGGGGACGGGCACGGCTATGTCTGCGATGCCGGCGGCCTGACGCGCCTGCTCCGGCGTGCCGCCGGATTTCAGCGCCGCCCAGGCGGCGGCGCGCTGGCCCTGGTCGAGCAGGCAGGCGGAGAGGTGGCTGGGTGCTTCCGCGTCGCTCATCGCCAGCACGGGATCGATCGTTGAGTGAGAGGGGAGCGCGTACGCGCAGCGCGGATGGAAATGGCAGCCCGAGGGGGGATGGATCAGGCTCGGCGGGCGGCCCGGGATCGGCAGCAGCTCGACGCCGCGCGGGCCGTCGAGCGTCGGGATCGAGCGCAGCAGCCCCCATGTGTATGGGTGTTGGGGGACGCCGAAGAGGCGCCGAGAGTCGGCGGCCTCGACGATCCGCCCGGCGTACATCACGGCGATCCGATCGGCGATCTGCGCGACCACGCCGAGGTCGTGCGTGATCATGATGATCGCCATGCCGAGCTCCCGCCGCAGCCGCTCGAGCAGGGCGAGGATCTGTGCTTGCACGGTCACGTCGAGCGCCGTCGTTGGCTCGTCGGCGATCAGCAGCTTGGGCTCGTTGGCCAGCGCCATGGCGATCATCACGCGCTGGCGCATGCCGCCGGAGAACTCGTGCGGATACTGATCGACGCGCCGGCGGGGATCGGGGATGCCCACCAGCTCAAGCAGTTCCATCGCGCGAACGCGCGCGGCTGAGCGCGTGATGGAGCGGTGGATGCGCATCGCCTCGACGATCTGCGAACCGACCCGAAACTGCGGGTGAAGCGACGAGAGCGGGTCCTGAAAGATCATCGCGATCTCGTTGCCGCGGATGTGGCGCAACTCGTCCTTGGAGACGGTGAGCAGGTCGCGTCCGTCGAACATGATCCGCCCGGAGACCTCTGCTCCCTGCGTCCGCGTCAGACCGATCAGGGTCAGCGCTCCCACGGTCTTGCCGGAGCCCGACTCGCCGACGATCCCGAGCGTCGCCCCGTGCTCGAGCGTGTAGGAAACGCCGTCGACGGCGTGCACCACGCCGTCGAAGGTCGGAAAATCGACGCGCAGGTCCTCGACGGAGAGCAGCGTCCCAGTGGTGCTCTCGACGGTCATTCGTAGCGCACGCGCGGGTCGAGGAAGGCGTAGGCGATGTCCACGATGATGTTCGCGATGATGATGAAAATCGACGCGACGAGGACCGTCCCCTGGACGATCGTGACGTCGCCGTGGCCGATTGCGTCGATGTTGAGGCGCCCGATTCCCGGGATGTCGAAAACGCCCTCGGTCAGGATCGCGCCGCCCAGGAGACTGGCGATGTCGAGCCCGAGCACGGTCACCAGTGGGCCCATCGCGGAGCGCATCCCGTGTTTGAGAATCACTGTGCGCTCGGGTAGGCCCTTGGCTCGCGCCGTGCGGATGTAATCCTCGCCCATGACCTGCAGCAGGCTGCCGCGCACCAGGCGCGCATAGATCGCGGTCGATGTGGCCGAGAGCACCATCCAGGGCAGCAGCAGCGACTCGAACCACTTGAGCGGGTTCACCGTGAGGCCGACGTAGCTGCCCGAGCCCGGGAAGATCTTGAACTGGCCGATGTCGTTGGCAAAGAGGTAGAGCGCGATCAGCCCGAGCCAGAAGACGGGCGCCGAGACGAACACGAGCGCTGCTCCCATCGCCGCGCGGTCGAAGAAGGTGCGGCGCTTGATCGCGGAGATGATGCCCACGGGGATCCCGATCAGGACCCATAGCGCGGCCGCGCCGACGGTGAGCGAGAGGGTGGCCGGAAGGCGGTTGGCGATCAGGCCTCCAACGGGATCGTTGTAGTAGTAGGAGTAGCCGAAGTTGCCGTGGAAGATGATCTCCTTGATGTAGTTCCAGAACTGCACATAGATCGGGTGGTTGAGCCCCAGATCCTTGCTGATCTCGGCGATCACCTTGGGTGAGCCGTTGCGGCCCGCGCGCAGGATCGCCGGGTTGACCGACGGCAGCAGGTAGAAGATCAGGAATGTGACCGCGATCACCAGGAACAGCAGCAGCACGCCCCAAAGCAGGCGACGGATGATGTAGCCGGTCACCGCGAGCAGCCCGTCACCCGGGGCGCCGCAAGCGGCGCCCCGGGGTAGCGACGGTCAGATGATCCGTTGATCACGGATTGTCGAGCGAGGTGTAGGTGTAGTCCCACTCGCCGACGTCCCACAGGTCGTTGATCCCGCGGACGTTGCCGGACTCGATGTTCGGCTGGTCGTCGAAGATCCACGGGATTGCGACGGCCTGGTCGACGAGCATGTCGTCGATCTTCGCCCATGCCGCCGCGCGTGCTGCCGCGCCAACGACGAAGGTTGCCTTCACCATCGCGGCGTTGATCGCCGGCTCGTTGACCTGACCCCAGTTGGAGTTGTTGGTCGGGGTAATGGCCGGCCCGTAGAACGGGACGTAGAGGATCGTCTGCGGATCAGCGAAGTCGCGGATCCAGCCGACGGACGGACACGCCGATACCTGCGCTGCCGGCACGCCGCAGTACTTCGCGTAGAGCACCGACTGATCGACGAGCACGAGCTTGGTCTTGAAGCCGAGCTCCGTGAAGGCGTCCTTGACGACCGCCCCCTCCTCGGGGCTGTTGCCGTTGTCGGCCTGGACGATCGTGAGGACCTGGTTGCCGGTGTACTTGCCGGACGGGTAGCCGGCGGCCTTCATGTACTTCTCGGCCAACGACAGGTTGCCGTCGGGGTACTCGTTCCACGGGTACTTCGGCCCGGCGTTGCCACCTGACTGCGCAAATCCGGCCGATCCGGGAGTGATGAAGTGCGTCCCGACCTCGCCGACGATGGAACCGCCGGCGATCTTGACGAGCGCTGCGCGGTCAAGTGCCGCGTAGGCCGCACGGCGGATGTTCACGTTGGTGAAGGGGCCCTTGGCGTTGTCGAGCGAGACGTAGTGGTCGCCCGCGCCGGGAACCGCGTAGAGCTGCTTGTAGTACTTGGTGTAGGCCAGCTCGACGTTGGCGTTGGTCGGTGTGTCGTTCTGCACCGAGTCGGAGCCCTTGAGAACCTGCAGGCCGATGACCTGCGCGGCGCCGCCGATGTTGATGTTGATCTTGTTCAGGTACGCCGGCGCCGGGTCGGTCTTCGGGTTCCAGTTCGGGTTGCGAACCAGCGTCGCGGACTTGCCGGGCTGGTAGCCGAGGCCGAGGAACTTGCCGGACGCGGTCGACTGGAGCATGTAGGGGCCGGTGAAGACCTCCGAGCTCGTGCCGTACTGGGTCGGCTTGTCCTTGTCGAGCGGCGCTGCGTAGGACTCCGGCACCGGAGCCGAGATCGGCAGCGACAGCGCGCCGATCAGCAGGTCCGCCGTCGGCTGCGTCAGGTGGAAGACGATCGTCGTGCTGTTGGGCGTCTGAATGCCCGCGATCGGTCCGCCCGTGGCCTTCGCCGCGCCCACGATGTCACCGAAGTACGGCTGGAAGTACGGGTTGGCGACGTTCGGGTTGGCGCCGCGATCGATCGCGTAAGCGACATCGGCTGAGGTCACCGCGCGATTGACGGGCGGGCTGAAGTGAACGTCAGGCTTGATGTGGACCGTGACCGTCTTGCCGCCATTCGTGACCACTGCCGGGCCTGACGCGAGCATCGGCGCCGCGACCGTCGTGTTGTTCGGGAGATACTCGAACAACGGCATCTGCGTGGCGTACATGACCTCGTAGTCGAGCGCGAAATACGACTCGCCCGGATCGAGATGCTCGAAGTCCTCGCTGTCGTAAACGGTGAGCGTTCCGCCCCGCTTGCCGTTGAGCAGCGTCTCGCCTGCTCCTGTCTGTGCCGGTTTGAGGCCGGCCCCGTTGGCCAGCGTCGTCGAATTGCTCGACGCGAAGGCGAACAGCGCGGCCGCAGCTGCGAAAAGCGCCAGCACCCCCGCGAACGCGCGCCGTCGTATTGATGTGTTCATCATGCTCCCATCGATGGGTTGGTTACGTTGAGAATCAGTCAGCCTTTGGGTTCAGCGCGTCCTGCAGCCCGTCGCCGAGCAGGTTGAACGCGAGTACGGTCAAGAGCAGCGCGGCGCCGGGGAAGACCATCCACCACCAGGCGATGTTGAAGATCGGCGTCGCGTCGGCGATCATCTGACCCCAGCTCGCGGTGGGCGGTTGCACGCCGACGCCGAGATAGGAGAGCGCCGCCTCGAAGAGGATGTTCACCGGGATCAGGAGGCTCGCGTAGACGATCACCGGAGCCAGGAGATTCGGCAGGATCTCGCGGAACATGATCCGCGCATCCGAGGCGCCGAGCGAGCGGGCCGCTTCGACGAACTCCTTCTCGCGCAGCGACAGCACGAGCCCGCGCACGATGCGTGCGATGTAGGTCCAGCCAAAGATCACGACCACCGCGATGATCACCGGAACGCCTGGCTGGATCGATCCTCCGAGGCAACCCTTCAGCGCGCAGGCGGAGGCCAGACCGATGCCGAAGAGCAGGGTCGGGAAGCAGAGCACGAGATCGGTGAAACGCGAAAGGATGGTGTCCACCCAGCCGCGGTAGAAGCCGGCGAGCAGTCCCACCAGGACGCCGATCACGGTGGCGATGCCGGTGCCGATGACGCCCACCTCGAGCGAGACGCGTGCGCCGTAGATGACGCGCGAGGCGATGTCCTCGCCCAGGCCGTCGACCCCGAAGGGGTGCGCCCCGCTCGGGCCGAGCGGCTCACCGAACGCGTTGGTCAGATTGAGGTTCTGAACATAGGGGCCGGGCAGGCCCAGGATCTTCACGACCAGCGGCGCCGCGACCGCGATGATGATCAGAACTACGATGAAGATCAGCGACGCGACGGCGACGCGATCCTGGCGGAAGCGCCGCCAGAAGAGCGCAGTCGGAGAACGCGCAACGATATCGCCGGAGTCCTCACCGGCGATGCCGAGCGATACCTCGGGACCCAATAGCGAGGCCTGCGCGCTCATCTACTAGACGCTCGGTTGGCGACATGAACGGCTTTTCCTGCCTCGCGCACGGATATCCGCGGGATAGTGGTCTCTCGCAAGCCTTTTCTCTACCTTGACCGCCGGAATTTGCCTCCCCAGGCCTGTTGAGCGTAGCGCGTGCGGTCAGCCTGCGCGCTGGTCGGGGCGGCCGCGGCGATGCTCAGCCTTCGCCGCCGCCCGGGCCGCGATACTCGCGCCGGCAACCGAAAGGAGCAGACCGTGGAGACCAGCGGCGCGAACACGAAGCCCGATCCGATGCGCCACCACAAGCACTACGTGCCCCGCGGCAAGAAGGCCTCGCCCTACGCGGGCGGCTCGAGTTTCATGGAGCGCGTCGCCGAGGGCGTCGCGAGCGGCATGGGGACGGTCGCTTTCGTCGTCATCGGCTCGGCGATCATTGTCGGCTGGGTGCTGATCAACGGCGCGATCCCCTACTTCGAGCACACCTTCACGGCGCTCTCAAAAGGCGGCCAGTTCGACCGCGAGCCGTGGATCCTGCTGAACCTGATCTTCTCCGGCGTGGCCTTCTACACCGGCGCGCTGGTGATCATCGCCCAGAAGGCGCAGACCCGCACCGACAAGGCCAACGAGGAGGCCTCGGCGCGCCACCGCGACGAGCTCGCCAACAGCCAGACCGCGCTGCTCGAGCAGAACACGGAGCTGACCCAGCAGATCCACGAGATGGCGGCGCAGCTGAAGACGCTGACCGAGCAGGTTCACAACACGATCTGCATCAGGGGCGCCTCCGGCGCCGGGTGAGTAAGCCCCCGCGGTGCACGCCGTGGCATCTGGGAGCGTGCGCTGCCGCGAGCGGGCGGGGCCGGGGCCCGGACGCGCTCAGGCCGCGCCGGGACCAGGGGTGGCCGCCTTGAGCACCGGTGCCAGCTCGTTGATCCGGTCGAGGACCGCCTTCAGGCCGCCCTCCGTCTCCAGGTCGAGGCGGTCCAGGATCGTCACGGCATCCTCGAACGTCTTCTCCGAGCGCGCGTCGGAGGCGACGCTCTGGACGTTCTGGCCGACCATGATGATCGACAGCAGGACCAGCTGGATGAACGTCTGCGCAATCCACGCGACGATCAGGATCAGGCCGGGCTTGGTCAGGAACGTGGGCACGTCGCTGTGCTGCAGCGCACCGGCCTCGATCAGGATCGCCGGCAGGCTGACCAGGGCGATCAGGCAGAACACGTAGGCGCAGGCCATCGTGCCGACACCACGCGTGATGATGACCGCGACCTTGGCGTTGAACCCCTCGGCCCGGCCGACGGCCTGCTTGATCGCGCGGGGGCTGAACTTCGCCACTGCGAAATGCTTCTCGACGCTCATGTGACTCCTCACGGTCAGCGTGTAGGGGGCTGGCGCTTCGACAGTAGCGACCGGCCACGACGCTGCGCCGTGAGTGTCGCCGGCGCGCTTCGCGCCCGCGCCCGATCGCTGCAAATCGTCGCCCGGCGGTTTGCCGATCGCGACCCCCAGGTCATACTGCCCGGCTGCGGATGCGCGCTGCGGCGCCAATCGTCGCCGCGCAACCACTCAAGCGTCATACTCGGTGCGGAGGGTCTTAGCTCTCCCAGAATCCAAAGGGGCTCGCGATGCGTCTACCCACACTTCGTTCCAAGCGTCTGATCGGCGCCGGCTCACTGGCCTGTGCAGGCCTGGCCGCGGCAGCCGTCTCGCTCGCCGTCACCACCTTCCCCGCCGCCGCGGCCACAGCCGCGCCGCCATGCACGGCCTCGCAGCTCGTCGTCTGGCTGAACTCGTCGGGCAGCGGCACCGCGGGCGCCACCTACTACGCGATCCAGTTCACCAACATCGCGCAGACGAGTTGCTCGATGATCGGCTACCCGGGCGTCTCGGGCCTCAGCCACAGCGGCGCGCAGCTCGGCAGCCCGGCCACGCGAAACGCCGAGCACAAGTCGTTCACGATCACGCTCGCCGGCAGCACGAAGTCCAGCTCGCTGAGCAATACGGCGATCGGGATTTTGAAGATCACCGACGTGGCGAACTACCCGAAGGCCAAGTGCGGGCCGGCGACGGCGTCGGGCCTGCGCGTATACCCGCCGGGTCTGAAGAGCTCCTCGGTCGTCCCCTTCCCGTTCCTCGCGTGCTCAAAGAGCGGGACGGCCTATCTGAGTATCGAAGCGGTCGAGGGGGGAGTCGCGGCAGCCTGAGCTGAGCGGCCGCGCCGTCGCGCGGCCGGCTGAAGCGACGGCCGCAGCGCAGCCGGCGCGGGTGATCGCCCCTCGATCGCCCGCGCCGTCCGTTCCTGCGCTGTGTCTGAGTGGCGAGGGGTGCGGGAGGGGCGCGGTCGAACACGCCGACGCCGGCGGGGGCGGGCGTGCTCGCGCCCCGGGGCACAGGCGTCGGTAATCGCCATCCTGGCGCTCCCGCGATCGCGGCTGCCGCGGTTCAACCCAAACGGCCCGCGGGCCGATGAGTCAAGGGTGATCGATCTCGACATGGCCCTGCGCACGCTCGTCGCGCGCGACGGATCGGACCTGCACCTGAAGGCCGGCGCGGTCCCGATGGCTCGCATCAACGGCGATCTGGTGCCGTTGGGCGGCAACGACTGGCCGGCGCTTGGGCCGGGCGAGACCGAGCAGATCCTGGGCGAGATGCTGGGCGAAGGCCCGCGGCTCGCCGAATTCGAGCAGCGCCACGAGATCGACGTCTCGCGCGACATCGCCGACGTCGCGCGCTTTCGGATCAACGCGCGCCGCCAGCGCGGCGGCGTCGCGCTCGTGGCGCGCGCGATTCCCCATCGCATCCGCACGATCGCCGAGCTCGCGCTCCCGCCCGTCGTGGCCCGCATGGCGGATGAGCAGCGCGGGATCATCCTTGTGACCGGCACGACCGGCTCGGGCAAGTCGACGACGCTCGCGGCGATGATCAATCACATCAACCTCAGCCGGGCCGCGAACATCGTCACGATCGAGGACCCGATCGAGTTCGTCCACCAGGACCTGCGTTCGATCGTCGGCCAGCGCGAGGTCGGCGTCGACACCGTTTCTTTCAAGGACGCGCTGCGGCGCGTGCTGCGACAGGACCCTGACGTGATCCTGATCGGCGAGTTGCGCGACGAGGAAACCGTCCAGACCGCGATGTCGGCGGCGGAGACCGGCCACCTCGTGCTCTCGACGATCCACACGCTCGACGCGGCCGAGACGATCAACCGCATGCTGGAGTTCTTTCCGCCCAACCACCACCAGCAGGTGCGGGCGATGATGGCCAGCAC
>JBEKSK010000089.1:0-9236 GCA_049517155.1 Solirubrobacteraceae bacterium | reverse complement strand
GCTGCGCCGACCGCGGCGGCGACGTCGCCGCCGCCGGCTTCCGGGCGTTCTTCAACTCCGCCACCAGCGAATGGATCGAATACACCGCCGTCGGTGCGGACGGCGGCGAGGATCTCGTGCGCTTCAACTGGCGCAGCCTGCCTGGCGGCGCGATCACCGAGCACCTCCACCCCCACCAGGAGGAGCGGTTCATCATCACGGCGGGAGCGGCCCGCTTCACGCTGGACGGCGGCGAGCGCGTGGTCGCAGCGGGCGAGACGCTCGTCGTGCCCGCCGGCGTTCGCCACTCCGAGCTCAACGCCGGACCGGTCGAGGTCGCAGGCATCGTCGAGCTGCGCCCGGGGCTACACACCAAGGAGATGCACGAGGCCTTTGCCGGTCTCGCCGCCGAAGGCCGCACAACTGCCCGGGGCGCACCGCGCAACCCGCTCCAGCTCGGGGCCACCTGCTGGCATTTCCGCCGCGAAACCCGCGCCACGGTGCCGGCGCTGTGGCTGCAGAACCTGGTCCTGCCGCCACTTTGGGCGCTCGCGAAGATCTTTGGCGTGCGCCCGTATCAGGCTCGCTGGGACAGCCGGATCTCGGCGCCTGGCGCAGCTGACTAGGCGGCCGGCGGCCGCCCCGCGCCTGCCCACCCAGCCGCACGCCCCGGCGCCCCAGGGCCGCGGCGCAGCCCGGGCCGCAAAGGGCCCTTGGCCACGGGGGCCGGGGCCGCAGCACCCCGTGCGGCCAGCTCCGGGCCGCAGGGGGCCTGCGACAGGCGCTGCCGCAGCGCCGTCCGGCCTGACATGCTCCCGCCATGCGGCGCATCGGGCTATTGGGAGGCATGAGCTGGGAGTCCTCCGCCGAGTACTACCGCCTGATCAACGAAGACGTCCGCGCGCGCCTCGGCGGTCTGCATTCGGCCGACTGCGTCCTGCGCTCGGTCGATTTCGCCGAGATCGAAGCCCGCCAGCGAGCCGGGGCGTGGGAGCAGGCCGGCGAGCAGCTCGCCGCCGAGGCGCGCTCCCTCGCCGCCGCCGGGGCCGAGTTGCTGGTGCTCTGCACCAACACGATGCACAAGGTCGCCGACGCGATCAGTGCCGGCGCCCCGATCCCGCTGGTGCACATCGCCGACGCCACCGCCGACGCCGTTGCGGCCGCCGGCATCTCCACGATCGGGCTGCTGGGAACCGCCTACACGATGGAGGAGGATTTCTACCTCGGACGGCTGCGCGAACGCCACGGCCTCGATGTGCGCGTGCCCGACGACGAGGGCCGCCGCGCGGTGCACCGCATCATCTACGACGAGCTGTGCCTCGGAATCGTCAGCGCGAGCTCCCGCGAGCTCTACCGCGCCGCGATCGTCGATCTCGTGCGCCACGGCGCACAGGCCGTCGTACTCGGGTGCACCGAGATCGGCCTGCTGATCGGGCCCGGCGACGCCGACGTCCCGATCTTCGACACGACACGCCTGCACGCGCGGCGCGCTGTCGATCTCGCACTGCAGAGCGACTAGCCGAACCAGGCCGCAGCGCTTCCGGCGCGTGTGCGCGGCCCAGCAGGCGTCCGTCAGGCGTGAGCCGCAACCTCGCGCACCTCGATTCCCGCCAGGGTGACGCCGGCAGGAACGCCGGCCGTGGCCTGCCCGGCCATCGCCTTGGCGTTCTCTTCGGTGTCGAACACGAAGAACGAAAGTGCGTCGTCGTCCTTCGTGGTCCAATACCCGGCGACGAATCCGGGGGCCTGCGATACCCGTGGCACGAGTTGCTCGTGCAGCGCCTTCTCCGCGGCATCTGAATCGTTGATGGTGAGGTTGACGACGACTGCGTACATGGCGTGCCTTTCTGGTTGCTTGGTCAGCGACGGCCGCGCCCTGCGGGCCGTCGGTGTTGGGAGGGACTGGGCCTGATCGCGCGCGCCCGCTCAGCCGACTGTGACCGCGCTCGCGAGTCTCGCGGCTGATTGCGGGTCATGGGAGGGCAGGTAAACCGTCGGGTGCGCGGCGCAGTGAGCCAGGATCATTTCCATGGTCGCGATGTGGGTTGCGGCGTTTGGAGCGACCGCGTCGGCCCGCCGCGCATGCAGCTGCTCGAGCGAGTCCGTCGCGTCGCCGGCCAACATCACGTGGCGACCCGAGTCATCGACGCAGATCACCGATATGTGGCCGGGAGTGTGCCCCGGCGTGCCAACGGCAACGATCCGCTGGTCGCCGCTGAGCGCGTGGCTGCGTTTGAACGCACCGAACGGACCGTCGTCGAGTGAGAACCCTTCGGGCGCGAACCCGGACGGCAGTGGCTGGCGCAGGACGCGACGCATCATCCGCGAGAACGGAGCAGCGACGTAGCGCAGCTCCTCCCCGTGGCTGAGTACACGCCCGCGGACGTGGACGAGCCCGTCGATATGGTCGCCGTGGGCGTGGGTGAGTATGACCTCGGAGACATCGTCGACATTCAGGCCCGCCGCGGCCATCGCGGCGGGAAGCTCCTGCTCGGGGGTCACTTCCATTTTCGCGAACACCACGTTGCGGGCCGCAGCCGTCTCGCCGGTGTCCACGAGGCGGAGAACCCCCTCGTGCTCGATCGCCCAGACGTAGATCGGCAGCGGGTCCGACCAGGCGCTGGGCATGAACAGGCCCAGCTGCCGGCGCGGCCCGCGGCCGGGGTAAAGGAAACTGTGCTTGACCCGCACGGAGCCGGTCTGGATGGCATGGATTTTCATTTCGATCCGTCCTTGCTTGTTGGAGGCTTTGTGGCGCGCGGGGGAGTCGATCCGAAGCCGCGCAGGATCAACTCGACGACGCCTTGCGCGAGCCGCTCGTCGATCGGCCCGCCGGTGATCAGCAGGCGGTAGAACACAGGACCGGCGAGAACATCGAGCGCGAGTTCGACGTCGAGTCCGCGGCGCAGATCGCCGCGCCGCACGCCGCGTTCGAAGACGGTCCGCAGCGCCGCCCGCCGGCCGGTGAGGAACCGATCTCGGGCAATCAGCGCCAGCGCCGGGTTACGGCTCATCTCATCGACCAGCGTTGGCATCAGCCGGGCCGCGAGAGAGCCGCTGTAAAGCTCCACGGTTTGGCGCATGAGCGCCAACAGATCGGTACGCGTCGACCCGCTGTCGGGGATCTCGATCTCGCTCACGAGCGAGCCGACGGCGTCCGTGACCAACTCGTCCTTCGAGCGATAGCGACGGTAGATCGTCGCCTTGCCGACGCCGGCGCGCTCAGCAACGTCGTCCATACGTACCGCGGGCACGCCGCGCTCGGCCATCAACTCCAGGGCCGCGGCGACGATCGCCGCGCCCGCCCTGGCATCTCTCGGCCTGCCAACAGCCCTCGACTGTGAAGAATCGTTGCTCATCTTGCTCGGTGCCTCAGCCGCTCCGTCGTGGTCGAATTACGTGCCTGACCGGTTCCGTAATGAACCCTAGCACAGTTTCGAGACTTTGTGGTTTCGTTATGCCAAAGTGGCGACTCGGGCCGCGTGCGGCGCAGCACTCGGCGCTGCGGCGCCAAGACAGTGCCGGTGACGCGCCACTGGTGCTAAGCCGGTTCGAGGATCTCTGCGCTTGCGTCGTCATAGACGACGACGCCGCCGTGGCGCAGGGCGCCAGCCGCACGATCGGCCCCGCGCAGCAGGGCTGTCTTGGCCAGCACCTCCGCTTCGACGACGGTCGGAGCGATCGCCGTCACCTGGACGACGCCCGTGAACGCCGGGCGCCCCGTGGCCGGGTCGAGCAGGTGGTGAGCGGGCCGGCCGTCGGCGTCGAGCCAGCTGCGCCTGCCGATCCCGCTTGTCGCAACCGCTCCCTCGCGCAGCTCGAACGTATGCAGGATCGACTCATCGAACGGGCTGGCGACGCGCACAGGGCGTGCCAGCCCGGCCGTCCCACCGACGCGGATGTCGCCACCGCAGTCCAGCGCGTAGCCCTCGTGCAGTCCGAGCACCGGGGCGAGAATGTCGCCAAACAAGCCCTTGGCGATGCCGCCGCTGTCAAACCGAAGGCCCGGCGGCCGCCTCACCACGCCGCCGCGGACGTCCACCGACACCTCGCTCATGCGCGCTCGCAGGCTGCGGCCGGCGGGGGCGCGTGGCGGCGCGGCTGCGAGCGCCGCCGCCAGCGAGGCGGTGCCCGGCTCGAGGTGCTCCGCGTAGCCGGCGCGTTCGATCTCAGTGACGAGCGTGCCGTCGACCAGGCCCCCGCTGCTGCGTGCGGCGGCGAGGATGGCGTCGATCAGGCGCGCCATGACGGCGCTCACCGGCACCGCCGCGCGCGGGTCTCGATTCAGCTGCGAGAGCTCGCTGCCGGCCTCGAAGCGCGAGAACTGCAGGTGCCAATCCTCCAGGCGTCGTCGGGCGAGCGCGGCGGCGGCCGGCGCCGCGCCACCGGGACCCGGGCCCCTCACGATGACCGAGGCGACGGTGCCAAAGCATGGAAAGGTCTCGATCGCCTCGGAATCGGCCATGGCGCCGCCAACTCTAGGGCCGCGCGTGCCGCCACAATGCGCCCCCAGCGGATTCTCAGGCGCCGCCAAGGGCGAGCAGAGGCGCCGGCCCCACACTGCTTGCATGCAGAGCGACGACTCAGCTCGAACCCCGTCCCGGTCGCCTGAAGCCGCACGCATCCTGCGGGCCAGGGTGCGGCGGACGAAGGTGCTGCGCCGCCGCGTCGCCGCGACGGCACTGGTCCTGCTGGTCTGCATGTGGGCCACCGTGTTGGGACTTGGCAGCCTTGGTGCCAGCACAACCAAGAGCGGCGTGAGCGCCACGCTCGCCGACGTGCGGACCAAGGCCGACGCCGCCGCGAGCAAGAGCGCGGCAACGCGGCTGCGGGCCAAGACGACGGGCGCCGACAGCGCGCACACGGCGTCCGCGAACACCGCGAGTGTCACCGCGACCGCCACCACGAGCGAAACGACGACCGCGTCAACCTCGGCCGGCGACACCTCCACCGCCGCCTCGAGCGTGACCGCGGTCACAACGAGCCAGTCCTAGCCGATGACCGCCATCGCCGTGGCCACTGGCTCACACGTGTTCTGGATCACGAGCCGCGCGGCGGGACTCGCCGCGCTGATCCTCGCGAGTGCGTCGGTCGGTCTCGGCGTGTCGATGAGCGGCCGTCTGGTGAAGGGCCGTGGCCCGGACCTGCGCGTCCTGCACGAAGCGCTGTCGATCGCGGCGATGGGCGCGATCGCGCTGCACGCCGTGGCGCTGCTCGGCGACAGCTACTTTCATCCAAGCATCGCGGATCTGACGATCCCGTTCGTACGCGACTACAAGCAGCCCTACATGGCGCTCGGGATCATCGCCGGCTGGGGGTTCGTCACGCTCGGCCTGTCCTTCTACGCGCGCACGCGAATCGGTATCGCCCGCTGGCGGATCCTGCACCGCTTCACGGCCCTGGCCTGGATCCTTGGCGTGGTCCACGCGCTCGGCGAGGGGACCGACTCCGGGCAGGCATGGTTCCTCGCGATCACGGCGATCGCGGTCATCCCGCCCCTGGCGCTCGTCTGCGCGCGCCTCGTGCGACCGCGTCGCAAGGCCGGGGCCGCGGGTGCCGCCAGGCCCGCCAGGCCCGCCAGGCCCGCCAGGGCAAGCTAGCGGCGTTTTGCGCGGTTCCTGAGGGCGTGGCCTGACGACGTCTGGCCAGGCGGCGGGATTTGGGTCAGGTCGAGAACCGCCCGGCCACGCCGGGCCTGCGCATCGCCCCGGTGAGGTGTCCGGCCCTGTCGCTACCTTCGCTGACCCGTGCACGAGACCTCGCCCACCGTTCACCTGATCGCGCGCCCGTCGATCGACCTCGACGGGATGCGCGACTACCTCACGGACGTGGGCGGGGCCGGCTGGCTGGCGCGGCGGCTCGAGGAGGCTGACGGGGCCCCCAACGGCGGCGAGCTGCTGGTCGAGTTCGGCGGTCGCGCCTGCTACCGAAGCTGGGAGCCAGGGCTCAACGCCAACGTCACGCGCGTGCGCGCGGACCGCGGCGAGTACTTCGAGAACCTGCTGCGCAGCGCCCACGGGAGCGTGCTCGAGCACTCGAGCTACAGCTTCGCGCTGCGCAACGTCTCGCGCGTCTTCACGCACGAGCTGGTACGCCACCGCGCCGGCTCCGCGTTCAGCCAGGAGAGCCTGCGCTACGTGCGCCTCACCGACATCGGCTTCCGCGTACCGCCGGCGCTCGAGCCGCTGCGCGCGCAGGTGCTGGCGATCGTCGAACAGCTCGAGGAGTTTCAGCGCGACGCCGCACACCAGCTCGGCATCGACGAGGAGGGCATCCCGTTCCATGTCAAGAAGGAGGTCACCTCCGCGTTGCGCCGTCTTGCGCCGATCGGGCTCTCGACCGACATCATCTGGAGCGCCAATCTGCGAACGCTGCGCCACGTGATCCAGATGCGCACCGCGGAGGGCGCCGAAGAGGAGCTGCGCGTCGTGTTCGACGAGGTGGCTCGCGTGATGATGCGCGAGGCTCCGCTGATCTTCCAGGACTTCGAGCGCAGCGACGACGGCTGCTGGGAGCCTCGCTACCACAAGGTCTGAGCCCCGGGCCGGGCGCCGCGCCGCGCCCGGCCCCGCAAGCTCAGACGCTGTTCACTCCTCGTCGCCCCCGACGGCGATCGCCTCGCCAAGACGCGCCACGACGTCCGGGTCGCGCAGCGTCGTGACATCGCCGAGCGCACGGCCCTCGGCGATGTCGCGCAGCAAACGGCGCATGATCTTGCCCGAGCGCGTCTTCGGCAGATCGTCGGCCCAGATGATCCGCTTCGGTCGCGCGAACTTGCCGATCCGCTCGGCGACCGTGCCGCGGATCCCCTCCTCGAGCTCCTCGGTCCCCTCCGTCGTGCCCTGCAGCGTGACAAAGGCGCAGATCGCCTGCCCGGTCTGCTCGTCGGACTGGCCGATCACGGCCGCCTCGGCGACCGCCTCATGGGCGACGATCGCGGACTCGACCTCCGCCGTGGAGAGCCGGTGCCCGGAGACGTTGACCACGTCGTCGATGCGCCCGATGATCCAGAAATAGCCGTCCTGGTCCAGCCGCGCCGCGTCGCCCACCAGGTAGGTCTCCTTGCCGAAGCGCGAGAAATACGTCTCGATGAAGCGCTCATCCTCACGGTAGAGCGTGCGCAGCATCGACGGCCACGGCCGGCGGATCACGAGCAGGCCCTGCCCGCTCTCGATCGGCTTGCCCTCGCGCTCATCGACGACCTCGGCCGTGATCCCCGGGAACGGCTGGGTCGCCGAACCGGGCTTGGTCGCGGTGATGCCCGGCAGCGGCGTGATCATGATCGCGCCGGTCTCCGTCTGCCACCAGGTGTCGACGATCGGGCAGCGCTCGCCGCCGATCACCTTGTGGTACCACAGCCAGGCCTTCGGGTTGATCGGCTCACCGACGGAGCCGAGCAGGCGCAGCGAGCTCAGGTCGAACTTCTGCGGCCACTCGATGCCCCACTTGATGCAGGTGCGGATCGCCGTCGGCGCGGTGTAGAAGATCGTCACGCCATAGCGCTCGATGATCTCCCACCAGATCCCCTTGTGCGGGTAGTCGGGCGCCCCCTCGTACATCACCGCGGTCGCGCAGTTGGCGAGCGGCCCGTAGATGATGTAGGAGTGGCCGGTCACCCAGCCGACGTCGGCCGCGCACCACCAGACGTCCGTTTCCGGGTGCAGGTCGAAGATGTAGCGGTGGGTCGCACTGACGCCGGTCAGGTAGCCACCGGTGGTGTGCAGAACGCCCTTCGGCTTCGCCGTCGAGCCGCTCGTGTAGAGGATGTACAGCGGGTCCTCGGCACCCATCGGCTCCGCCGGGCAGCTCGGATCCGCCTTCTCCATGATCTCGTGGTAGTAGACGTCGCGCCCTTCCTTCATGTCGCAGTCGGTGCCCTTGGACGCCACGACGATGATGTGCTCGAGCGTCTCGAGGTCGCCCATCACGACGTCGACGGTCTCCTTCACGGCCGCGAGCTTGCCCTTGCGCGAGGCGGCGTCGACGGTGATCAGCGCCTTAGCGTCGGAGAACTCCATCCGCTCGCGGACCGCCTCGGCGGCGAAGCCGCCGAACACGACGTTGTGCGGAGCGCCGATCCGCGCGCACGCCAGCATCGACACGACGACCTCGGGGATCATCGGCAGATAGATCCCGACGATGTCACCCTTGCGGATGCCGAGGTCCTTCATCGCGTTGGCGAAACGCTCGACGTCGGCGAGCAGCTCGGCGTAGGTGATGTCGCGAGAGGAGCCGTCCTCGCCGAGCCAGTGGAAGGCGACGCGATCGCCGCGGCCGGCCTCGACGTGGCGGTCCAGGCAGTTGTAGGAAACGTTCAGCTCGCCACCGACGAACCACTTGTAGAAGGGGGGGTTGGAGTCGTCGAGCACCGTGTCCCAGGGCTTCGACCAGTGCAGCTCGGACGCTTGCCGCGCCCACCAGCCCTGCCAGTCGGCCTCCGCCTCGGCGTAGATCGCCGGGTCGCTCAGCAGCGCGTGCTCGCGAAAAGCCGCCGGCGGCTCGAAGGTCTCCACATCCAGCAGCGACGCGAGCTCGCGCTCGAGCTCCAGCTCGTCCGCATCCAGCCCCGTGTGTTCAGTCGCCATCTGCAATCACCTCACTTGTTGTCAAGACGAACGAGGGGTGCCGCGGCGGCGCGCCGCGACACCCCCCGATGCGTGCTTCTCCCTTTCCCTACTTGTTGAGCGGGAAGATCGGCGCGACCGTCTTCCCGAACGTGCTGTTGATGACATGCGCAAACGACGTGTACCACGCCACGATCGCGGTCGCGACGCCGATGTAGCCGCCCCAGTGCGTCGCACTGGTGTGCCCGCCGCTCGCTCCGATCGCGAGCAGGATGAACGTGATCGTCAGCAGGACGAAAACCAGCAGCACGGCACCGCTCACGCGCAGCGCAGCCACCGTCATGTAGGCGGTGAAGATCGCCCAGGCCCAGAAGAACAGGCCGAGTGCGTGGCCGACGTTGGCCGCGGGGATGCCGGACACGTTGAACGACAGCAACGCCCATACGGCGATCCAGAACGCGCCGTATGAGCTGAACGCCACCGCCCCGAACGTGTTGCCGACGCGGAACTCCCACATCCCGGCAAGCAGCTGAGCAACTCCGCCGTAGGCGAGGGCGAGGCCCAGCACCACCGGCGTGTCCGCTCCACTGACCCAATTCGCGTTGATCATCGACAACACGAAGGTCGTCAACGCGAACCCAGCCAGCCCCAGCGGCGCCGGGTTCGCGGGCTTCCACGAACTACCAGATCCAG
>JBEKSK010000088.1:0-9364 GCA_049517155.1 Solirubrobacteraceae bacterium | reverse complement strand
ACGTCGGGATCGGCGTCGTAGCCGCTCGGCACCGGGAACGCGGTGACATCGCCCGCCGGCGTGATCCTCACCAGCGCGGGCTGACTGCGGGCGACCGCCGCCAGACCGAGCCGAAGACTCCCATCCAGCTGCGGCGGGCCATCGACAGCCGAGTCGGCCACGCCGACCCAGAGGTCGCCGTCGGGGCCGAGCACGATGTTTCCGAGCGTGCCGCTGACGTTGCTTGGAAGTGGGTACTGGGTGACAACACCGGCCGCGGTGATCGAGCCGACCTCTTCGATCCCGGGCTCCGTGAACCACATCGTTGTTCCGTCGGGGCCGGCGGCGATGTATTCGGGATCGGCGGACGCCGGGAGCTGGCCGGCGTCCCCGCGGCCCGGGAAGGTCTCGATCGCGGGCGGCTCGGTTGCTACCTCACCGATCTCGTCGTATTGGGGATGCGCAAGCCACAGGTCGCCGCTCGCGTCCGCCGCGAGCCCGAGTGAGGGAAGAACGCGCGTCACTGGGGTGGTAACCCCGGCGGTCGACAGCGAGTAGAGCTCGCCGATGTCGCTGTTGCCATCCGTGAACCAGAGCTCGCCACCGGCAGCCGCCATCCCCGCCGGCCGTAGCGTGAGCGGCGGCGAGGGGTACTCGACCACCTTGCCGGCGGCGACGGTGCCGACGCGGAAGCCGCCGTTTGGATCCCGCGTTTCAACGAACCACGGGTTCCCATCGGGGCCCGGTGTGAGGGCGGTCGCCCCCGCAGCCCCGGTCGGCCCGGTTGGCCCGCTCGGCCCGCTCGCCCCTGCGGGGATCGCGTAGCTCGTCACCGTCCCGGTCGGCGGGTCGGCCAGGGCGTAGGCGACCCAGCCGAGGATCGCCGTGCAGGCGAGCGCGAGCGCGATCGCCGAGCTGCGTCTCATTGTGCGCTCACCCGGGCGGCTTCGCCGCGCGCCTCAACCAGGTCGCCGTCGTGCAGCTGGCGCCCGCGCCGCGTTTCGGGTACCCCGTTCACGTGCACCACCTGCGCGAGCAGCAGCGCCTTGCTGTCGCCGCCTGACTCGGCGATGCCGCTGAGCTTGAGCAGCTGGCCGAGACGGATCGTCGTGCCGGTGATCTGGACTTCCTGGATCGGGGCCACGAACGCATCTTGACGAAATCTCCATGCCGCCAGTGCATATCTTGATGCGGCCTACACACGGGCGGTCCTAGGCTCGTTCCAATGCCTGGCGACATCATTGCAATCGTCCTCGGGATCGTCGCGTTCGCGGTGCTCTACCTGATGATCGAGGCGATCGACCGCGTATGACGACGCTCGGCTACTTCGTCGCGCACATGAGCGCGGCCGACTTCTTCGGCCTGGTCGTCTCGGTCGTGATCTGCATCTACCTTGGCTACGCGCTGATCCGCGGGGAGAAGTTCTAGGTCATGACCGTCAACGGCTGGCTGCAGATCCTCGCCTTCTGCGCCGCGCTGGTCATCCTCTCCCCGTTCCTCGGCCGCTACATGGCCAAGGTCTACAGCGGCGAGCGCGTGTTCCTGACGCCGCTGTTCGGCGGCTTCGAGCGGCTGCTGTATCGCTGCTTCGGCGTCGACCCCAAGCGCGAGCAGGACTGGAAGAGCTACGCCAAGAGCCTGCTGATCTTCTCCCTCGCCGGCTGGATCATTCTCTACGTCGTTCTGCGCAGCCAGTCGATCCAGCCGTGGAACAACTACGGAGGGACGACGTTCAACGCGGCCCCATGGGATGTCACGTTCAACACGGTCTCGTCGTTTTTGACCAACACGAACTGGCAGTACTACGGCGGCGAAACGACGATGACGTACTTCAGCCAGATGGTCGGACTGACGGTGCAGAACTTCGCCTCCGCGGCCGTCGGCATCGTCGTGGCCGTCGCGCTGATTCGCGGCATCATCGGCCGCAGCGGCAGGAGCCTCGGCAACTTCTACGAGGACTTCACCAAGACGGTCCTCTACGTGCTGGTGCCGATCTCGTTCGTCAGCGCGCTCGTGCTCGTCTCCCAGGGCTCGATCGACAACCTCTCGCACTACGTCTCCGCGCACGGCATCAGCGGCATCGTGCAGACGATCGCGATGGGGCCGGTCGCCTCGCAGGAGGCGATCAAGATGCTCGGGACCAACGGCGGCGGCTTCTTCAACGTCAACTCGTCGCATCCGTTCGAGAACCCCAACGCGTTCACGAACTACTACGAGATGCTGCTCGTGCTGATCATCCCGGCGGCGCTCGTGTGGATGTACGGCCGCATGGTCGGCTCCCGCCGCCAGGCGATCGCGATCTTCTCGACGATGTTCGTGCTGTTCATCGGTGGCGTCGCCGTCGCCTACGCCGCCGAGGCGCACGGGTCGCCCGCGCAGCACGCCGCCGGTCTGCACACCCAGGTGATCGCCAACTCCACCGGTGGCAACCTCGAGGGCAAGGAGCAGCGCTTCGGGATCGCCGGCTCCGCGATCTTCGACGTGGTGACGACCGTAACCTCCTGCGGCGCGGTGAACAGCTCGATCGAGTCCTACACAGGTCTCGGCGGCGCCATTCCGATGGCCAACCTGTCCGCCAGCGAGGTGATCTTCGGCGGCGTCGGCACCGGGATGTATTCGATCCTCCTCTACGTCCTGCTCGCCGTGTTCCTCGGTGGCCTGATGGTCGGGCGCACGCCGGAGTACCTCGGCAAGAAGATCGAGGCGAAGGAGATCAAGCTCGTCGCGCTCGGCCTGCTGATCACGCCTCTGACGGCCCTGTTCTCGACCTCACTCGCGACCGCGAGCGCGGCGGGACGGGCGTCGATCTACAACACCGGCCCGCAGGGATTCTCCGAGACCTTCTACGCCTACCTTTCGCAGGCCAACAACAACGGCTCCGCATTCGCCGGCTACACCGGCTTCATCCAGCCGGCTGCCGGCAATGCCGGCTCGCATGGCGTCACCTTCGCCGACCTGCTCGGCGGCTTCACGATGCTGTTCGCCCGCTACGCCCCGATTCTCTTCGCGCTCGCCGTCGGCGGTGCACTGGCCGGCAAGCGCTACAGCCCAGCGGGCCTGGGCACCATGCGCACCGACAATCCGACGTTCGTCGTGCTGTTGATCGGCGTGATCATCCTCGTCGGCGCGCTCACGTTCTTCCCCGCGGTGCTGCTCGGCCCGATCGTCCAGGCGCTCACAGGACACCTGTACTGATGCGACGCGACCTGCGCACAGGGTTCCTCTCGATGATCGTCTTCACCGTCCTACTCGGGCTCGTGTATCCGCTGCTCGTCCTCGGCGTCAGCCAGGGAATCTTCCCGGGCAAGGCGAACGGGTCGCTGATCAAGCGCGGCGGCGTTGTTGTCGGCTCCGCCCTGATCGGCCAGCAGTTCTACGAGCCCGTGATCGGGAAGAACGGCAAGCAGCTGGTCGTCAAGGGCGTCGCGCAGACGCGGCCCGATCCGCGCTATTTCCAGACGCGTCCGTCCGTGAACGGCGATAACGATGCGGCGACGGAGTTCTCGAACCTCGGCCCGAACGGCAAGACGACGCTGACCGCCTTCCAGGGCTACATCCAGACCTATATGGATCTGAACACGGCGCCGGGCGGGCGCCGCTACGACCCGGCCCTGACCAGCGCGGCGCAGATCCCCGTCGACGCGGTCGACGACTCGGCATCGTCTGTGGACCCCGACATATCGGTGGCCAACGCGAGGATCCAGGCCTACCGTGTCGCCGCCGTGCGCGGACTCACGCTGAGCACCGTAGACGCCCTCGCGGCCAAGTACACGACCGCTCGCAGCCTCGGCTTCTTCGGCGAGCCCGGCGTCGACGTACTGGAACTCAACCTCGCCCTCGACCGCCTCTCAGGGAGCAAGTAAACAGATGTCAACGCAACCCGCAACCTCCGAGCGGCGCGCAATCTCGCTGTTCCGCCGTGACATCGTCGTGCGCGCGCTGCTGGACAGCCTGGCCAAGCTCGACCCTCGCGTCCAGATTCGCAACCCGGTCATGTTCGTCGTCGAGATCGGCGCCCTGATCACGACCATCACCTGGTTCATCCAGCTTGGCGGCGGCCAGTCCCTCGGCGGCCCTGAGCCCTCGTGGTTCACGTTCACGATCGCGATCTGGCTATGGCTGACGGTGATCTTCGCCAACATGGCCGAGGCCTTCGCCGAAGGCCGCGGGCGCGCCCAGGCCGACACGCTGCGCTCGATGCGCAAGGAGACGATCGCGACGATGCGCGACGGGAGCACCCGTCCGGCCGCCGAGCTCACGCGCGGCGATGTCGTCGTCGTCGTGGCCGGCGAGGTGATCCCGGGAGACGGCACGGTGATCGAGGGCATCGCGACGGTCGACGAGTCGGCGATCACCGGCGAGTCCGCGCCGGTGATCCGTGAGTCCGGCGGCGATCGCAGCGCGGTCACGGGCGGCACGCGCGTGACCTCGGACCGGATCCTCGTCGAGATCACGCAGGAGCCCGGCAAGTCGTTCCTCGACCGCATGATCGCGCTGGTCGAGGGCGCCGAGCGGCGCAAGACGCCAAACGAGATCGCGCTCAACATCCTGCTCGCCGGCCTCACGCTGATCTTCATGATCGTCGTTGCGACGCTGCGCCCGTTCGGGCTGTTCGCCCATACGGCGATCTCCGAGACGACGCTGATCGCGTTGCTGGTCGCGCTGATCCCGACCACTATCGGCGCGTTGCTTTCAGCGATCGGGATCGCCGGCATGGACCGCCTCGTCCGGCGCAATGTGCTGGCGCTCTCGGGACGCGCCGTCGAGGCATCCGGCGACATCGACGTCCTGCTGCTCGACAAGACGGGCACGATCACGCTCGGCAACCGCCAGGCGTCGGAGTTCATACCGATGCCGGGTGTCACCGAGGCCGAGCTCGCGGAGGTCGCCCAGCTCGCGTCGCTGGCCGACGAGACCCCGGAGGGACGCTCGATCGTCGTGCTCGCCAAGCAGTACGGCATCCGCGAGCACGACATGACCGGCACCGACGTGACTTTCGTGCCGTTCACCGCCCAGACGCGCATGAGCGGCGTCGACTGGCACGGCCAGCAGTTGCGCAAGGGCGCCGGAGACTCGGTGATCGAGTTCGCGCGCAAGGAGGGCGGCGAGGCGCCGCCGGAGCTTCAGGCCCAGCTCGACCGCATCGGACGCGAGGGCGGGACTCCTCTGGCCGTCGCCCGCGATAGCCAGGTTCTCGGCGTCGTCTATCTCAAGGACACGATCAAGGAGGGAATGAAGGAACGCTTCGACCAGCTGCGGGCGATGGGCATCCGCACCGTCATGGTCACCGGTGACAACCGCCTGACCGCCGCCAAGATCGCCGAGGAGTCGGGGGTCGACGACTTCCTCGCGGAGGCCACACCCGAGGCCAAGCTCGCCCTGATCAAGGAGCAACAGGCCGCCGGCCGGCTCGTCGCGATGACCGGCGACGGCACCAACGACGCCCCCGCTCTTGCCCAGGCCGACGTCGGCGTGGCGATGAACACGGGCACCCAGGCGGCGCGCGAGGCCGGGAACATGGTCGACCTGGACTCCAACCCGACGAAGCTGATCGAGATCGTCGAGGTCGGCAAGCAGCTGCTGATCACACGCGGAGCGCTGACCACATTCTCGATCGCCAACGACGTCGCCAAGTACTTCGCGATCCTCCCGGCGATCTTCATCTCCACCTACGCCGTCGGCAGCGCCAAAGGCCCACTGCACGTCCTCAACATCATGGCGCTTGGCACGCCGAATTCGGCGATCCTTTCGGCGATCATCTTCAATGCGCTCGTGATCCCACTGCTGATCCCGCTGTCGCTCCGCGGCGTGCGCTACCGCCCGATCGGAGCAAGCGCGCTGCTGCGGCGCAACCTCTGGATCTACGGCCTGGGCGGGATCATCGCCCCGTTCATCGGGATCAAGCTGATCGACCTCGTCGTCCACAACCTGCTCGGCGGCTGACGGACACCGGCCGTGAGCGTTGCCCGTCGCCGAGGATCGCACCGCGTCTTCCTCGGCATGGCCGCGGGGGTCGGCAAGACCTACCGGATGCTGCAGGAGGGCTACAGCGAACTCGAGAGCGGTCGCGACGTGGTGGTCGGCTATCTCGAGGCCCACGGCCGCCGCGAGACCGAGGATCTGGCACGCGCGCTCGAGATCATCCCGCGCCGGCGGATCACCTACCGCGACACGCCGGTCGATGAGATGGACCTGCCGGCGATCCTCGCACGCGCGCCGGAGTTGTGCCTGGTCGACGAGCTGGCCCACACCAATACGGCGGGCGTGGAGCACGCGAAGCGCTGGGAGGATGTGGAGAGCGTGCTCGAGGCAGGGATCGACGTCTTCTCGACCGTCAACGTGCAGCACCTCGAGAGCCTCAACGATCAGGTTGCGGAACTCACCTCGACGCGCGTGCGCGAGACGATCCCCGACTCGGTGCTGGCGCAGGCCGACGAGCTCGTGCTCGTCGACATCCCCCCCGAGGCACTGATCGAGCGCCTGCGTGCGGGCAAGATCTACCGGCCCGACCGCATCGAGGCGGCGCTGAACAACTTCTTCCGGATCGAGAACCTCTCGGCGCTGCGAGAGGTCGCCCTGCGCCAGGTCGCGCAGGAGGTCGAAGCCAAGCGGCTTGTCCCCGGCGGCTCGGTGCGCGAGGACCGCCTCGCTGCCACTGCCGCGCCGCAGGCCGTCGGCGAGCGTCTGCTGGCGCTGATCACGCTGTCGCCGCAGTCGCAGCGTGTGGTGCGTCGCGCGTGGCGCTCGGCGCAGCGGCTCGGCGCCGAGCTCGACCTGCTGTGGGTCGTCAAGTCCGGGCAGCGGGCGCGCGAGGAGGCCGGCAGCGACCTCGCGGCCGTGCGCCGGCTCGCGTCGGTGCTCGGAGCCCACGTGCTCGTCGAGGAGGGCGACGTGATGATCGACGTGATCACCCGCGTCGCCCAGGAGCGCGGCACGACCTACATCCTGATGGGAGCCCCGCCGCCGCGCAGCGGCTGGCAGCGCCTGACCCGCCCCTCCCTGTTGTTTCAGATATTACGAGCCCTGCCCGGGGTCGATCTGCGGATCGTCGCGGACCGGACGCAGCGACCCGACGGTGGCACATGATCGCCGTCGTTGTGATCCTTGCGCTCGTCGTCGTCGCGCTCGTCGCCTACGCGGCCCGCGAACGACGCCGCAGCCAACGCGGCTACGGCCCGCGGGCGCACGCCGCCGGCCGGATCCTCTTCCCGTTCCTGGGCACCGAGCTCTCGGCGCGGGGGCTGGATGCAGCTCTGCGAATCGCGCAGATCGATGGCGCCACGCTCGTGCCGGCGTTCCTGGCGCGGGTGCCGATGCATCTGCCGCTCGACGCAGCGTTGCCGGTGGCGTGCGACAGCGCGCTGCCGCTGCTCGAGGCGATCGAACAACGCGCGGCTCGCTCGGGTGTGACAGTCGACTCTCGCATCGAACGGGGCCGAAGCTACCGCCACGCGATCCGCGAACTGGTCGAGCACGAGAGCTTCGACACGACCGTCGTGACGGCCGCCGACAGCGGCACCACGGGCCTGCTGCCGGACGAGATCAGTTGGCTGCTGGAGAACGTCCCGGGCGAGATCATCGTGATCCGGCCCGGAACGAACGCCGATCAGGACGCGTCGCGCGCCGGGCGCGGCGAGCGACGCAGGACGGCCTCCAGGCGCCCTCGAACCAACGTCCGCCGCCTCCGGGACCGCTCACGTTGAATCCCTGAGGTGCCGATAGCGGTGCAATGCAGCTGTCGCCGCGTTCCAAGCCCCTGCGGGAGGAAGGCTTCACGCTGATCGAGCTACTGGTGGTGATCCTGATCATCGGGATCCTCGCTGCGATCGCGGTCCCGTCCTTCCTGAACCAGAAGTCGAAAGCCTCCGACGCCGCCGCGAAGGAGCTGGCCCACAGCGCCCAGATCGCTGAGGAGACGTGCGCCACCGACCACAGCGGGCTCTACGCCAGCTGTAACAGCGCCTCGGTCCTGGCGGGCTACGAGACCACGATCCAAACGAGTACCGGCAACGGCAACGCCTGGCTGTACAGCGTGTCGGTGCCGGGCACCGGCCAGTCCGGCAACAGCTACACGGTGACGGCCATGTCGACGAACGGCGACACCTACAGCATCACCCGCACGGACACCGGTCAGATGACCCGCCAGTGCACCAACGCCGGCAGTCAGAGCGTCTGCGTCGGCGGCACCTGGTAGCACCGCGCGCGCGCAGCGACTTCAGGCTCACGCCGTGAAGCGGTAGCCGATGCCCGAGTCGGTGCGGATGAAGCGGGGTCGCTCAGCCCCGGCAGCGAGCTTGCGGCGGAGGTTGGCTATGTGGGTTCGAAGCAGCGGCGTGGCATCGGCGTACTCTGGGCCCCAGACCTCGCTCAGCAGCTTGCGATGCGTCATCAGCAGGCCGCGATTCACCGCCAGCGCGCGCAGCAGCGCGAACTCCAGCGGCGTCAGGTGCACCTCCTCGCCGTCGAGGGTCACAGCATGGGCGGCGAGATCGATCACGAGGCCGTCGGCCTCGATCGTCGGCTCGACTGCGGCGCGGCCGGCGCGGCGCAGCACCGCCTGGACGCGGGCGACAAGCTCGCCGGGAGCGAACGGCTTGGTCACATAGTCGTCGGCGCCGCTCTGCAGAGCCTCGATCTTCGCCTCCTCGTCGGTCACCGCTGAGAGCACGATGATCGGAAGCTCACTCCAGGCGCGAAGCTCCCGGCAGACCTCGATCCCGGGGCGGTCCGGCAGCATCAGGTCGACGATCGCAGCGTGTGGGCCGCCGATCGCGGCGCGATCGAGCGCCTCTTCGGCGCTCGCGGCGGTCAGGACCTCGTAGCCCGCGCTGCGGAGCACGAGGCGCAGCGCCCGCAGGATCTGCGGATCGTCGTCACAGACGAGGATGCGCTCGCCGGCCATCAGGCCGCCGCATCCTGGCGCGTGGCTGTGTGCAGCGGAAACTCGATGACGAAGGTGGTGCCCTGCCCGGGCAGCGACTCGACCGAGATCCGGCCGCCGTTGACCTCGATGAAGCCCTTGGCGATCGCCAGGCCGAGGCCCGCGCCCTGGTGCGACAGCGGCTGGCCTGGTGAGCGGTAGAAGGGCATGAAGATCCGCTCGAGCTCGCCCGAGCGGATCCCCGGGCCCTGATCGACGATGCGCACGCGCACCCGGCCCGCGAGCGCGCGGGCGCGGATAGAGACGGGTTTGCCGCCGGAGTAGCGCACGGCGTTCTCGATCAGGTTGGCGAAGGCGCGCTCGAGTTGCCCGGCATCGCCCTCGAGCAGCGGCAGGTCCTCGTCGAGTGAGAGCCGCACCAGCGTCGCCTCGCCAGTGACGTGCTCAACCGCCTCGCCGATCACCTCCTCCAGCGAGTAGGCGCCGACGTGCTGTTCGGCGGCG
>JBEKSK010000087.1:0-9456 GCA_049517155.1 Solirubrobacteraceae bacterium | reverse complement strand
CGCGCGCAGCGAGCGCGAGCGCGCTAGGATTCCCGGGCGCGCCGGCGTAGTTGTCGTGTGCGCATTCTCTCTGCCATGAGCACCGTCATCGACACCATCGAGCGCGCCCAGCTGCGCCGGGTTCCCGAGTTCCGGGCCGGCGACCGGCTGCGCGTGCATTTCATCGTCATCGAAGGCACGCGGCGGCGCACCCAGGTCTTCGAGGGCGTCGCGATCAAGCGCCAGGGCCAGGGCGTGCGCGAGACGTTCACGGTGCGCAAGCAGTCCTTCGGCGTCGGCGTCGAGCGCACGTTTCCCTTGCATTCACCGAAGATCGAGCGGATCGAGGTCGCCGCGCGCGGCGATGTGCGGCGCGCCAAGCTGTACTACCTGCGCGACCGGGTCGGCAAGGCCGCGCGCGTGCGTGAGCGCGGCTACGTAGGACCTGAGGAAACGGTCGAGCCCGGCCTGCTTCACCCCCCGGCGCAGCCCGCCGAGCCTGCGCAGGAGGAGATCGTGGAGGCGCCCGCGGCGCAGTCCGGGGAGCCGGCGGCCGAAGTGGTCGTTGACGGCGATCCGGCGCTCGAGCAGGCAGCGGCGGCGCAGACACCGGAGATCCAGGATCCCCACCAGGACGAGGCGGCGCAGAGCGAGCACTCGGAGTCCGCTGACACGCCGGCCGGGGCCGATGGCGATGGCGCCCTGCACAGCGAAGCCGGCGCGCAGCCACAGGGCAGCTTGGACGACCCGGGCGAGGACACCGCTTCGGAGTCGAGCGAGCATGGCGATCCGGCGGAGCCGGTTGCCGACTTGCCCGACGAGCCCGCGTGAGTCTTCGGCGACTCGCGCGCGGCAGCCAGGCCGTCGAGTTCGTCCTGATCGTCGTTATCGCGCTGGCGCTCGCATTCGGCCTGCAGGCGTTCGTCGTCAAGCCCTACAAGATCCCGAGCGGATCGATGGAGCCCACCCTCGCGATCGGGCAACGCGTGCTCGTGGATCGCATCGGCAACGACTTCTTCGCGCCCTCGGTTGGCGACATCGTCGTGTTCCATCCGCCGGCCGGGGCCGCCAACCAGGTCTGCGGCGACACCAACGAGAAGCCCGGCCAGGCCTGCGACCGCCCGACCGCACAGGAGTCCACCCAGAACTACATCAAGCGCGTCGTCGCCGGTCCCGGTGACACGCTCAAGATCATCGACGGGCAGGTCTACCTCAACGGCAAGCGTGAGCACGACAGCTACGCGAGGCTGACCGGCTGCACTGCGGGGAACCAGGATTGCAACTACCCGACGCCGATCACGATTCCAGCCGGGTACTACTTCATGATGGGCGACAACCGTGACTACTCCGACGACAGCCGGTTCTGGGGACCGGTCCCGCGAAGCTGGATCATCGGAGAGGCGTTCTTCACCTACTGGCCGCTCGACCGGATCGGATTCCTCTAAGGCGGGCCAGGCGGCGCCTGGCCCGGCCGGCGCTTCCGCCCGCCCGGTGGCGTCACGTTCGTCGACCGCCCGGGCTCGCCGTAGCGCGCGCCGCCGCACGAGCGGCCACCGCCTGTTCGCCTTCGACCGTGCCCTTGGCGTGCGGCTCGTGGCAGGCGCCGACGAGGCCGGACGCGGCTGTCTGGCCGGTCCGCTCGTGGCCGCCGCGGTGCTGTTCGACCATGCGTCCCTGACGACACGCGAGTTGCGCTCGCTGAGTGCTCTCAACGACTCCAAGCAACACGACCACGCTGCGCGCGAGGAGCTCTATCCCCGCGTGCTCTCGTGCGCGACGCGAGTCGTCGTGGTGTCGCGCTCGGTGCGCAGCATCGACGGCAGCGGACTGCACGTGATGAACCTCGAGGCCCTGCGCGACGCGCTGAACTCCGTGGCGCGGCCCGGCGCGCTGTGTCTGATCGACGGCTTTTCGGTCCCCCAGTTCGCGTTCGAGCAGCGCGCGATCATCAACGGCGACGCGACCAGTGCGGCGATCGCCGCCGCGTCGATCGTCGCGAAGGTCACGCGCGACCGCTTCATGCGCCGGGCCGACGAGCGCCACCCCGGCTGGCAGTTCGCGACCCACGTCGGATACTCGACGCCGGAGCATCGCTCCGCGATCGCGCGCCAGGGCGTCTCGCCGCTGCACCGCCTGTCGTTCCAGTCAAGCGCCTACGATCAGCTGGCGCTTTAGCGGGGGCGGACGCTAGCCGGCCGGCGCTCGCGGTCGTGCTGCGAGGTTCACGCGACGTCCTCGACCTGCTCGAGCGAGATCAGCGATCCGCGTTGATCGACGACGACCGCGACGGCGTCGATGCGCAGCGCGCGTGTGCGCGGGCGCACCGGGCGGGCGGCAAGCCAGGCGCTCGCCAGCGAGCGCATCCGGCGGCGCTTGAGCACGGTGATCGAGACCAGCGGGTCAAGACCACCGGCGTGGCGAGTCTTGACCTCGGCAAAAACGGTCGTCACGCCGTCACAGACGACCAGGTCGATCTCGCCCGCGCGCGTGCGGTAGTTGCGCTCGAGCAGCCAGAAGCCGAGCCGCTCGTAGTGCTCGAGTGCGAGCCCCTCGCCGAGCCGGCCGAGGATCTGTCGCGCATTCTCAGCCACGCCGTGACGCTAGCCCCGCGAGCGCCACGATTCGCTTAAGAAGTGCGACGTAATCGAGACGCAAACCCATCCACTGACCGCTCCGCGACAGCCTCGATCGACGAGTTCCTACACCATCGCCTGCTGTTATCGCAGGATGCTCGTCCAAGCGCATGGCTTCGCGGTCAGCCGCGGAATGGTCGAGCACGTGCGTGTCGAACTCGACGCGCGCGGGGGGCTGCCGGGGTTTTCGCTGATCGGGCTCGGTGCCGGCGCCGCGCGCGATGCGCGCGAGCGCGTGCAGGCGGCGGTGCTGAACAGCGGCTTCGCCTTTCCGCGCAAACGCCTGACCGCGAACCTGGCCCCCGCCACGGCGCCGAAGAGCGGGCCCGCGTTTGACCTCGTGCTCGCCTGCTGCGTGCTGGCGGTGCAGGAGCAGATCGATCCGATCCGGCTCGCCCGGATCGGCCTGTTCGCGCAGCTCGGGCTCGGCGGCGACCTGCGGCCCTGGCCGTCGGTGGCGCTCGTCGCCGACGCCGCGGCGGCGGCTGGACTCGCGGGACTGGTCGTCGCGGATCCGGACCTGGCAGAGGCGCGCGCGTCCCGCGCTCTACCGGTGGTCGGCCTGCACGCCCTCCCCGATGTCGTGGCGCTGCTGCGCGCGCGCCCCGGTGTGGGCGGCTCGCGCGGCGCCCGGCTGGCGGCACTTGAGGTCCCGTGAGCCGCTCTGACTCGGCCGCGGGTTGGCGGTGGTTGCGCTGTTTGCGATAATCGGCCGATGCGGCTGCTCCGGATGAAACCCGGGCATGGAGAGGTGCTGATCGCCGAGGGCGACGTGGAGGTGGCCGAGCAGGAGCTTGAGCTGATCGAGGCCTTCCGCGCGCAGCTCGACCGCGGGATGTGGGCGGCGGTGCCGGTGGTGGCGCCGGACGGGCGCCGCCAGGCCGAACTCGTGCGCGACTTCGGCGAGATTCCCCGAGACGCCGAGCGTGTGATCTTCTTCCCGCGCGCCGCGGGCGGCCGCTGAGGCCCCGTCGTGGTCGCCGCCCTCGGCGTCTGCGCGGTTGTCGCGCTGGTGCTCGCCTGGGATCTGATGTCCCCGGCGCTGAGACCGGCGCTCGGGAACTGGCGCGGGCGTCGTTTGCCGGGTTGGGGCGAGGACGTGGCGTCCTACGATCCGGGGCGCGAGCGACGAGCCGAGCACCGAGCACGTGAGCTGCTGCGCTCCTGCGTCGATCAGGAGGACTGGGAGATGTACCGCGACCTCGGCTTCCTGCGCGTCTGGGGCAGCGACGGCTCGGGGACTGGGGCGGGCCACGGTGTCGCGCCGTACGCCTATCTCATCTACCCGCACAAGCCGATCGTCGCCTACGTTCCCCGCAGCTCCCGGCTGCTGAGTGAGTACTGCGTCGATTTCCCCGACCACGAGCGTCCCTTCGGCAGCGTCCGGCTGCCGCCGTCCGATGACGTTCTCGCCAAGTGGATGGCGCTGACAGCGGACGAACACAGGCTGATCGAGAACGCGAACCTTCACCTCGCGGGGCGCCAGCTCGACCCGGACGCGATTCGCTCCGACATCGCCGCGCTATCGCGCTGGGAGCGCGAGCGCCAGCGCGACGTCGGTAGTCTTCGCGCCCCGTGAGCTCTTCCGCAACCGGCTTCGACCTCAAGCACCGCAGTCGCCAGCTCACCGACGGACCGGAGCGTGCGGCCGCGCGCGCCTATCTCAAGGGCATCGGCTACGACGATGAGGCGCTGTCCAAGCCGATCGTGGGCGTCGCATCGACGTGGATCGAGACGATGCCGTGCAACTTCCATCTGCGCGCCCTGGCGGCCCAGGTCAAGGACGGCATCCGCGAGGCCGGCGGCACGCCGATGGAACTGAACACGATCGCGATCTCGGATGGGATCACGATGGGCACCGCCGGGATGAAAACCTCACTGCCTTCGCGCGAGGTGATCGCCGACTCGATCGAGCTTGTCTGTCGCGGTCACTACTTCGACGCGGTGATCGCGCTGTCGGGGTGCGACAAGACGATTCCCGCCACCGTGATGGCCCTCGCGCGCCTCGACGTGCCCGCGCTGATGATCTACGGCGGCTCGATCCCTCCCGGGCGCTTCCAGGGGCACGACGTCACGATCCAAGACGTCTTCGAGGCCGTCGGCGCGCACGCCTCCGGCAGCATGAGCGACGCGGAGCTCGCGGAGCTCGAGAGCGTCGCCTCCCCGGGGGCCGGCGCGTGCGGGGGGCAGTTCACGGCCAACACGATGGCGATGGCCTACGAGATGCTGGGCATCTCACCGATCGGCGACTCTCTGATGCCGGCCCAGGAGCCGACCAAGCCGGCGGTTGCCCGCGCTTCGGGCGCGCTGGTCGTCGACGTGCTGAGCCGCGGTCTGCGTCCCAGCGCGATGATCACGCGCCACGGGCTCGAGAACGCGATCACCGCGATCGCCGCGAGCGGCGGCTCGACGAACGGCGTGCTGCACCTGCTGGCGCTGGCGCGCGAAGCAGGGGTCGAACTCGAGATCGACGACTTCGACACGATCAGCGAGCGCACGCCGCTGCTGTGCGACCTCAAGCCGGGCGGGCGCTTCGTCGCCGTCGACCTCTACCGTGCCGGCGGCGTTGCCTTGCTCGCCCAGCGCTTGGCACAGGCGGGCCTCCTTCACGAGGACGCGCCAACAGTTACCGGCCAGACGATCGGCGAGATCGCGGCAGCCGCGCGGGAGACACCTGGGCAGCAGGTGATCCGGCCGCTTGAGGATCCGATCAAGGCGACCGGCGGCCTGGCGATCCTGCGCGGCAACCTTGCTCCCGAGGGCTGCGTTGTGAAGCTCGCTGGGCACGAGCGCCGCCACCACCGCGGGCCGGCGCGGGTGTTCGAGGGCGAGGAGGCCGCGATGGCGGCCGCCACGCTTGGGGTGATCGTCGCCGGCGACGTCGTCGTGATCCGCAATGAGGGTCCCGCCGGCGGGCCCGGTATGCGCGAGATGCTGGCGGTCACGGCTGCGCTGAACGGCGCCGGGCTCGGCGAGCACGTGGCGCTGCTGACGGACGGACGCTTCTCGGGCGCAACGCACGGGCTGATGGCCGGCCACGTCGCACCCGAGGCGGTGCGCGGCGGCCCCATCGCCGCCGTGGCGGACGGCGATGAGATCACCTTCGACATCGACGCACGCCGCCTCGATGTGGCGCTCAGCGACGACGAGATCGCAGCTCGGGTGGCGAGCTACCAGCCACCGCCGAACCCCGATATGACCGGCGCGCTGAAGAAGTACGCGCGGGTTGTCTCGAGCGCGTCCAACGGCGCGATCACGATCTGAACGCGTTTGCGCGGACACGCCGGCGCCGGGCGCGCTCCCGTCGCCGTGCGCTCGGCGCGGATTGCGTGCCGGCCGGAAGGTCGCCGGGCGCTTCCGGCGAACAATGGACCACGATGGTGAGCGCAACAACAGATCAGGCGAGCACTGCGGACGGACGCTGGCCGGCGGCGCTGCGCGAATTTGATGCCGACCTGCGCATCCGCGCCTCCGCGGAGAAGACGCGCCGCGCCTACGGCGGCGATCTCGCGCGTTTTGCGCAGTGGTGCGCGCGAGGCGGCGTCGAGCCCGCCGCCGTGGACTCGAAGGTTCTGCGCCGATACGCTGCCGCGCTTTCCCAGGGCGGACTGAGCCCGACGTCCGTGGCCCGCAACGTCGCTTCGCTGCGCTCCTTCTACCGGATGTTGCGCGAGCACGGGCTGATCGCATCCAACCCCGCCGAGCTGTTGACCCTGCCCAAGCGTCCACGTTCGCTGCCACATGTGCTGAGCCCTGAGGAGCTCGCCCAGCTGCTCGACAGAATCCCGCCCAGCACGCCGCTCGAGCTGCGCGACCGCGCGATGCTGGAGTTGGCCTACGCCTGCGGGCTGCGCGCCGAGGAGCTCGTCACGCTGCGCACCGACTCCGTCAGTTTCGACGCCGAGCAGGTGCGGATCGAGGGCAAGGGCTCGAAAACCCGCCTGGTGCCGGTCGGTGAGCCGGCCCTGCGTGCGCTGACGCGCTACCTGGAGCGTGGGCGGCCGGCGCTCGCGCACGACGATCAGCCTGCGCTGCTGCTGTCCAAGTCGGGCCGGCCGCTGTCGACATCCGATGTGCGACGCCGCCTGAGGATCTGGTCGGCGCGGGCCGGCCTGGGTGGCGCCGTGCATCCGCATGCGCTCCGGCACTCCTTCGCGACGCATCTGCTCAACGGCGGTGCCGACCTGCGCGCAATCCAGGAGCTTTTGGGACATTCGAGCATTTCCACGACGCAGGTCTACACTCAAGTAGAGTCTGCAAGGCTGAAACGCGCCTACGCAAGCAGTCATCCGAGAGCGTAGTTGCCTCGGTCAGCCGGATCCCGGGAGTCCTGTGCAGACGAACGTAAAAGCCGTCGAACTCCGTGATCTGTGGCGGCGGTACAAGAACTCAAATGATCAAAAGGCACGCGACCGGCTGGTCGTGGCCTATTCGCCGCTGGTCAAGTACGTAGCCGGCCGGATGGGCGCGGGCCTTCCGGCGCACGTCGACGAGGCTGACCTGATCTCCTACGGCCTCGGCGGCCTGATCGCCGCGATCGAGCGCTTCGACCTGAGCCGCGAGATTCGCTTCGAGACCTACGCGATCACCCGAATCAAGGGCGCGATCCTCGATGAGCTGCGTGCGCTCGACTGGGTGCCGCGCTCCGTGCGCGCTCGCGCTCGTCAGATCGAGCGCGCCAACATCAAGCTCGAGGCGAAGCTGCAGCGCGTGCCGACCGATGAGGAGCTCGCCGCCGAGCTTGAGATGAGCGTCGAGGAGTTTCGCGCAGCGCTGCTGCAGATCGCCAATTCGTCGATCAGGGCGCTCGACGAGCTTTGGAGCCCATCGGATTCCAGCGGCGACAGCATGTCGCTGCTCGACACGCTGAGCGACGCGGGCGCCCCCAACCCCGAGCGAATCGTCGAGCAGAACGAACTGCGCGACCGAATCGCCGAAGCGCTGGAGCGGCTGCCCGAGCGCGAGAAGCTCGTGATCGCGCTGTACTACTACGAGAACCTCACCCTGCGAGAAATCGGGGAGGTTCTGCGCGTGACCGAGTCCCGCGTGTCGCAGCTGCACACCAAGGCTGTGCTCGGACTGCGCTCGCACCTCACCGCCGCCAGCTGATCCACCTGTTCGCGCCGGGGCGTTCGCGCTATGTTGAGCTCCCCGAAGGAGAGGAGAGATCGCATGGCTTACAGCGCGGAGGCGATTCGCAATGTGGCCCTCGTCGGCCATCGCGGCACCGGCAAGACGTCTTTGCATGAGGCGCTGCTGTTCGAGGCCGGCGTGCTCGGGCGCCTGGGCTCGGTCAGTGAAGGCACGAGCGCGTCCGATACCGAGGCAGACGAGCAGGCTCGCCAGATGTCGATCTCGATGACGCTCAGCTCCTTCGAGTGGGCGGCCCGCAAGATCAACCTGCTCGACACGCCGGGCGAGCCGAGCTTCATCGCCGACGCGCTGGGCGCTCTGCGCGTGTGCGAGTCGGCGATCTTCGTGATCAATGCGGTGATGGGAGCCGAGGTCACGACCCGGAGGCTGTGGAAGGTTGCGGCTGAACGCGACATCGCTCGCATGCTGTTCGTCAACATGCTCGACCGCGAGCGCGCCGACTTCTACCGCACGCTCGAGTCGCTCAAATCGGCCTTCGGCCCACACGTCGTGGCAACCGAGATTCCGATCGGCAGCGAGCAGTCCTGCGACGGTGTCATCGATCTCGTCGACATGCGGGCGTACCGCTACGAGGGCGCCGGGCGTGGCAACGCGACCGAGATCGAGATCCCCGAGCAGGAGAGCGCTCGCGCCCAGGAATACCGCGAGAAGCTGCTCGACGAGGTCGCAGAGGTGTCTGACGAGCTGATGGAGCGCTATCTCGAGGGCGCCGAGATCTCCCACGAGGAGATCGTCGATGCGCTGAAGCGAGGCACCAACCACGGCTCGATCTTTCCGGTCGTATGCGGCGTTGCCACGCGGAACCTGGGGACCAACCGGTTGCTGGAGGCGATCGTCGAGGACCTTCCGTCGCCGGTCGAGCACGGCGCCTTCGAGACCGATGAGGTCACGCTCGAGCCGGTCGCGGAGCGTGAGCTGTTCGCCTACGTCTTCAAGACCCGTGCCGACCCGTTTGCCGGGCGCATCAACCTGCTGCGCGTCTACCAGGGGACGCTGGCGCACGACACGCAGCTGGCGAACACGCGGACGCACTCGAAGGAGCGGATCGGGCAGCTGATCGTGTTCGCGGGCAAGGGCACGACGACCGCTGACTCCTTCGGCCCTGGTGACATCGGCGGCGTTGCAAAGTTGAAGGACACGCGTGCCGGCGACTGGCTCGCGGCGCGTGACGAGCCGGTACGGATGCCGACCGAGCGGCTGCCGGCCCCGGTCATGGCCTTCGCGATCGAGCCCAAGACCAAGGGCGACGAGGACAAGGTGTTCACCTCGCTGCGCAGGCTGCAGGAGGAGGATCCGACCATCGATCTGCACCGCGACGCGCAGACCGGTGAGCAGATCGTCGCCGGGCTCTCGCAGATCCACGTCGAGGTGATCGTTGACCGGCTGCGCTCACGCTTCGGCGCGGAGGTCACGCTGAAGCCGCCGCGCGTGCCCTACCAGGAGACGATCCGCTCCGGCGCCAAGGCGCACGGGCGCCACAAGAAGCAGTCCGGTGGGCGCGGGCAGTTCGGCGACTGCCACATCGAGATCGAACCGCTCGAGCCGGGCGGCGGCTTCGAGTTCGTCGATCGCATCAAGGGTGGGGCGATCCCCGGCTCGTTCATCCCGGCCGTCGAGAAGGGCGTCCGCGAGGCGATGGACCACGGCGTGCTGGCCGGCTATCCGGTGAAGGACGTCCGTGTGACCCTCT
>JBEKSK010000086.1:0-9496 GCA_049517155.1 Solirubrobacteraceae bacterium | reverse complement strand
GGCCTCGTGCCCAGTTGGTAGTTGGGCTGCTCCCTTTCGCGCGTAGGGACAGCGCGAGTTGCGGTCGCCGCTATTGGTCTCCGGGCGTCTCGCCCGGCCCACGCTCGAGAACTTGTTCGGCTTTGGCTAGCGTGGCGTCCAGTCGGTGCAGGATGTTCCAGAATGGTCGGGACGCGAGATATGCGTCGAGCTGTCGTTCGAGGCGTCGCAGCGTAGCTCGCAGCTCAAGCCACTCGACTGGCAACGAGTAGGCGAGCATCGGTTCGAACAGCTCGCTCTCCCCGAGCTTCGCGGCAAGCGCCCGCAACTCGCTGCCGTGATCCGCGATTCACGCACGTGCGCGGTCCCCGGCTGCATCACCGGCCCGCAGGCGTCCCACGAGAGCGCGAGCCTCGCGCACCTCAGGGCGCATCAGCGACTCCTGGCCCATCAGCTCCTGGAGCCGCACGATGTCGGCGCGCTGCTGCGCACCGCTCGCCGTCATCGCCGCGCCAAGGACTTTGAAGTCACTGAGGAAGACCCTGAGTTGCTCGGGCGATGCCCCGGGGTCGACGACCCGCGGTAGCTTGCCAACCGCCGCGTCGACCGCGCCGCTCAATCGACTCGTCTCGGAACCCCGCGACACCCGCAAACCCACGTCGAGAGTGTCGCACCCGCGTGAAAGCGGCAGCGTGTCGCACTTCGCAGCAGAGTCAGTTGGAGGGGGCGCTGACGCGATCGAGCGCGAGAGGCGGGCAACGGAGCCTGCCGGTGGTGAAGCGGCCGACCGGGCGTTCAAGGCTGATCGTGGCCGTCACGGCGTCCACGTCGATGATCGTCGCGCAGAGTCCCTGGAGGTAGCGCGGCCGCGCGTAGTGGTTGATGCGCACGCGATCGCCGACCACGAGCTCAGCGAGCGCGTCGATCGAATCCATCGTGTGCAGCAGATGCCGGCGTGCGTCGACCGCTCGAGCGATAGCCGGAAGGTGCAGATCCAGCTCACCCGAGGCGATCGACTGCAGTAGCCACCGCTCCGGGCTCACAGACGTGCCGTCCGACCGTTCGCGCGGTTAAGGCGGCGGAAGCGCAGGGCGCCTCGATGAGGCTTTGCGGTGTGCCGTTCTGCTCACGCGCAAAGAATCGCGCGTGGCCCGGACGGTCGCGGCCCACCCCGGAGCTCGTCGTTTGGTCGCGAAATGCATTGCACCCCGACATCCGCAGCGACAAGCGTCGCGCGGCTGACGTGCCCAAACGGACGCCTCCGCTGCACTCCGCTGCACTTCCGCTGCACTGTCGACCCAAATCAGGCGGTTTTGAGCGGTCTCAGGCGGAGTTTGCGACTGTCGCAAAACGCCAGCAAACCGGCGTGTTTGCTGGGAAATAGCCTTCTCTGCTGCTACGGGGGACCCAGGAGTCGAACCTGACGCTGCGGTTTTGGAGACCACCGTGTTACCGATACACCAGTCCCCCACGGAGCCGGTCAGTCTAATGGCGACGCGTCCCGTTCCGCTTGCGCTGCCGCACCTTGCGGGGCGGCTTGGCTCGCCTGGCTGCGCGCTCGCCAGTGGCTAGACTTGCCCTGAGGCTGTCAACCAGGGTCGAGTCATCGCCCGCTAGGAGGTGCGCGATGTCAGTCCAGAGTCCGGTCCAGGTGGACCGCGGACGCGTCGCCGAGTTGCGCGAGCGCGAGCTGGCGGAATTGAACGCGCGAACGCAGGGCTCCGCGGCAATGTACAAGCGCGCCTGCGAGTCGCTCAGCGGCGGCGTCGCGTCGTCCTACCAGCTGCGCGACCCCTGGCCGATCTATCTCGAGGACGGCGCCGGCGCGCGGGTCCGCGATGTCGACGGCAACGAGTATTGGGATTTCCACAACGGGTTCGGCTCAATGGTCCAGGGCCATGCGCACCCGGCCATCGTCGAGGCGGTGCGCGAACGGGTCGCGCTCGGCACGCACTTCGCGGCCGTGACGGCGGACACGATCACCGTCGCCGAGGAGCTCAAGCGACGCTTCGGCCTGGACCGCTGGCGCTTCGTCAACTCCGGCTCGGAGGCGACGATGGACGCGATCCGCATCGCCCGCGGGCTGACCGGGCGTGAGACGATCATGAAGATCTTCGGCTCCTACCACGGCCACCACGACGGCGTGATGGTCTCGATCGGCGTCCCCTACGACGAGATCGGCGACCGCGAGAACCTCGCCTCGCTGCCCTACGGCGCGGGAATCCCCGACGCGGTGGCCCAGCTGACGATCCCCGTGCCGTTCAACGACTCCGGCGCGATGGAGCGGCGCATCGAGCGTCTCGAGCGTGAGGGCCGCCCGCCTGCCTGCGTGATCATGGAGGCGGCGATGATGAACCTCGGGGTCGTGCTGCCCGAGGCCGGCTACCTGAAGGAGGTCCGTGAGATCACGGCACGCCACGGCATCGTGTTGATCTTCGACGAGGTCAAGACGGGCCTCGCGATCGCCGCCGGCGGCGCGACCGAGCGCTTCGGAGTCACACCCGACATGGTGACGCTGGCAAAGACGCTCGGCGGCGGGCTCCCCGCCGGCGCCATCGGCGGCACCGAAGAGGTCATGTCGGTCGTCGAGGATGGCAGCGTCTACCAGGTCGGTACCTACAACGGCAACCCGCTGGCGATGGCAGCGGCACGCGCGAGCCTGGAGCAGGTGCTCACACCGGCTGCCTATCGCCACCTCGACGAGCTCAACGACCGGATCGTCGGGGGATGCGACGCCGTCATCGAGCGCCACCGCCTGCCGGGCTACGCCGTCGGCGTCGGATCCAAGGGCTGCGTCACGTTCTCGAGCGAGCGGGTCGTCGACTACGAGACGTTCAAGGCGAACCAGGACGGGGCGGTAACGGAGCTCGCGTGGCTGTGGAACATGAACCGCGGCATCTACATGACGCCCGGCCGCGAGGAGGAGTGGACACTCTCGGTCGCCCACACCAGCGAGGCGATCGACGCCTACGTTCGGGCCTTCGACGAGATGGCGGCGGCGCTCACGGCGTGAGCGCGCCCGGGCCGGCGGCGGCAGCGCGTCGTCCAGGTCACCGCCGCGTCGCGCTCCCCACCCGGCGCGCCCGCGGGGTTTCAAGCGGGATGTGGCCGAAATCGGGCTCGCCTTCATCGCGCCTGCGCGAGGGCCGGCGCCGGCGGCGATCGCTCGCGGGAGGCGCCGATCGGCGCGCGCGCCCTCCTTGTCCACGCAGCGTTAAGGATTCGTATCAGATGTTGCAAAATTCGTGCTGATCGATACAATCGCTCCCTAACCCCCGTACGCCACCGCGACTCCAGGAGGACGGGCAAATGACGGTGCGCCAGGCGATGAACCCGGTCACGACCACAGTGGGCAGCGGCCACACGATGCGCGAGGCGGCGCGCCGCATGACCGCCGCAGGAACCGGCGCCGCGGTCGTGATCGACCACGACCTGCCGGCGCCCGGGATCGTCACCGAACGCGACGTGCTCCGCTGCGCGGGCCGCGACGGCGACCTCGACACCGAGACGGTCGGCAGCTACCTGACCGCGAACGTCGTCTACGCGGCGCCCGACTGGCCGCTTGCGCGCGCGGCCGAGCAGATGACGGCCGGCGGCTTTCGCCACGTGCTGGTGATGGAGGGACCCGAGCTCGTGGGCATCCTCTCGATGCGCGACATCGTCGGCAACTGGGTTCGCAGCGGCGTGGCCGCAGAACTTCTCGCCGTAGCGTAGCGGCGGGCGGAGGCGACGCCCGCCGGGCGAACGCGTTCCGCCCCCGACGCTGGGAACATCCCGCCGGTGTGGAACCTCACGCCACGCCTGAGCGGCAAGATCGTGATCCTCGAGCCGCTCGGGCGAGAGCACGCCACCGCGCTGCTCGAGGCCTCGCGAGCGCAGGCGATCTGGGACTGGTGGAGCGTCGACATGTCCACGCCCGATGCATTCCGAGCCTGGTTCGACGACGCACTCGCCGCGAGCGAGCAGGGAACGCGCGCCCACTTCGCGACGCTCGACGCGCGCACGGGGGTGCCGGTCGGCTCGACGAGCTTCATGACCCTGCGGCCCGAGCACGCCGGCCTTGAGATCGGCTGGACCTGGCTGGCCCCCGCCGCGTGGCGGACCGGCGCCAACGTGGAGGCCAAGTTGCTGATGCTGCGCCACGCGTTCGACGCGCTCGGCTGCCAGCGCGTCGAGTTCTCGACCAACGCGCGCAACGAGCGCTCGCGCCGCGCCCTCGAAGCGCTGCCGGCCCAGTTCGAGGGGGTCAGACGCGACGACCGCATCCTCCACGACGGCAGCAGGCGCAGCTCGGCGGTGTACTCGATCCTCGACTGCGAATGGGCGGATGTGGCGGCCAGCCTCACGGCCCGGGTAGCCGCGCACTCGGCAAGGGCGGGCGGATAGCGTCAGGGCGGCCGCGGCGCGATGACCAAATCGCCAGAAGGCGGCGCCGGGGCCCATCCCGGCGGCACGCTCGTTCCGCTCGAGCGGATCGCGCGCGCCTGGGGACAGATCGGGCTGACCGGCTTCGGCGGTCCACCGGCCCACATCGCGCTGCTGCGCGGCCGAGTCGTCGAGCGCGAGGGGTGGATGGACGCCCGCGAATTCGAGGACGCCAACGCGGCCTGCGGCCTGCTGCCCGGGCCGGCATCCACGCAGCTCGCGATCTTCTGTGCCTACCGCGTCGGCGGTGTCCCCGGCGCGATCGTTGGCGGGCTCGCGTTCGTCGTCCCAGCGGTCGTGCTGATCCTGCTGCTCTCGCTGGTGTTCCTCGCCCGCGCGCCGCCGCTCTGGATTCGAGGTGCGGGCGCAGGCGCCGGCGCAGCGGTCGCAGCCGTGGCGGTGCAAGCCGCACGCGGTCTGCTCGGGCCGAGCTTCAAGCGGGTCCGGGCAGACCGCGCGCGCCGCGCCCGCTGGGGCGCCTATCTCGGCGCATCCGTCGCGGCCGCGGCGCTGATCGGCCCCTACCTCGTGCTGGTGCTGCTGGCGGCCGGCCTGCTCGAGCTCGCCGTCCAGCGCCGCCCCGGCTCGCTCCAGTCGATCCACTGGGGGCCGCTCGCCGCGTTGGGCTCGGCGGCCGCGCGCAGCGGCGCCCTCGGCCCGATTGCATGGACCGCCTTCAAGGTCGGCGCGCTGTCGTTCGGCGGCGGCTTCGTGATCATCCCGCTGATGCAGGGCGACGCGGTCCACACCTACCATTGGATGACCAACGCGCAGTTCCTGAACGCCGTGGCGCTCGGCCAGATCACCCCCGGTCCGGTGGTTGCGACGGTCGCGGCGGTGGGCTACGCCGCCCACGGCCTGCTCGGTGGCATCCTGGCCGCGTTTGTCGCCTTCACGCCGTCGTTCTCGTTCATCCTGCTTGGCGGCAGCCGCTTCGAGCGGCTGCGCTCCAACGCCAACGCCCGCGCCTTCCTCGACGGCGCCGGGCCCGCGGCGATCGGCGCAATCCTCGGCGCCGCGATCACGCTCGCCCTGGCACTCGGCCAGGCCTGGCAGTTCGGCCTGCTGGCGGCCGCCGCGATCGCGCTGCTGCTGGGACGCCGCGGCGTCGTCGAAACGCTGCTGGGCGCAGCGGCGATCGGGGTGCTCGCGGCCCTCGCCGGCGCGCCCCTTTAGCGCCGCCGGCACAAGCAGTCGCGCGGCCTCACGCCGGCGTGGGGACACGACGGTACGGCCCGGCGCTGCTACCGTCGCGTCATGCAACGGATCAACATCGAAGCACCCCAATTCAAGTACGACCCGGACGACCCCGAGGGCTACCGCGCCGGGCTCTTCCGGCTCGGACCGATGCTGTCCGCCGAGCAACTGGGGGCGAGCGTCTACGAACTGCCGCCCGGCGAGTCGATCTGTCCCTACCACTACGAGCACGCCGAGGAGGAGTGGCTGCTCGTGCTGGACGGCACCCCCACGCTGCGCCATCCGCAGGGCAGCGAGCGGCTCGCCGCGTGGGACGTGATCTGCTTCCCGCCGAACGCCGAGGGCGCGCACAAGCTGACCAACGAGACCGCCGCGACCGTCCGCGTGCTGATGTTCTCCACGCTGCGCTGGCCGGCGGCGACCGTCTATCCCGACAGCGACAAGATCGCGATCTGGACCGCCGGCAAGAGCGACGACGTGATCGCGCGCCGCTCCAGCGGAGTGGGGTACTGGGACGGTGAGACGGGCGAGCGCTGAGCGGCGTGGCCGGCGCCGGGCCTGTCGATTCGCGCGCGCGCCGTTCGTCGTAGAGATGAAGGCCCGGTCCCGCGGGCTCCGAACGAAAGGATCAATCGATGGCTGAGTATCTGGTTCTGATCTACGAGGACGAGGCGTCCTGGGCAGCGGCCGACGAGGCAACCTCGCGCGAGATCCACGCCGAGCATGGCGCCTTCTATGAGGCCAACGGGGCGGCGCTCAGCGGCGGCAACGCACTGGCAGCGAGCGGCGCGGCGACGTCGATCCGCCGCGACGGCTCCGGCGAGCTGACCGTCACCGACGGCCCGTTCGTCGAGACGAAGGAGGCGCTCGGCGGCTATTACCTGATCGAGGCAGCCGACCTCGACGAGGCGATCGCTGTCGCCAAGCAGGTCCCCGCCCACTTCGGCGGCGTCGAGGTCCGCCCGGTGCGCATCCTCGGCTGAGCAGTGGGCGCACCGGCTCCCCCAACCGTTGCGGAAGCGGTGGCGCAGGCGCACCGTCGCGAGTGGGCATTCGTGCTCGCCGCGACGGTGCGCGTGACGCGCGACATAGACCTGGCCGAGGAGTGCGTCCAGGACGCCTACGCTCGAGCGCTCGAGCATTGGGCGCGCGAGGGGGTGCCGGCGGTCCCCGGCGCCTGGCTGACGACCGTGGCGCGCCGGCGCGCCCTCGATCTGCTGCGCCGCAACGCCCGCTTCGCGCGCTCGCTGCCGTTGCTGGCAGATGACCGCGACGAGACCGAGCTCGACCGCGACGCGCGCCATGACGTCGCCGACGACCGGCTGCGGCTGATCTTCACCTGCTGCCACCCGGCGCTTGCGACGCCGGCGCGGGTGGCTCTGACGCTGCGACTCCTCTGTGGCCTGCGCACCGCTGAGATCGCGCAGGCGTTCCTCGTCAGCGAGCCGACGATGGCGGCGAGGATCACGCGTGCGAAGAAGAAGATCGCCGCCGCGCGCATCCCCTACCGCGTCCCGGGCGCCGCCGAGCTGCCCGAGCGCATCGAAGCCGTGCTCAGCGTCGTGCACCTGGTCTTCACCACGGGACACACGGCGCCGGCCGGCGACGCGCTGGTGCGCAGCGACCTGGTCGAGCGCTCGCGCGACCTCGCCCGCATGCTGCGGCTGCTGCTGCCCGCCGACGGCGAGGTCGCCGGCCTGCTCGCGCTGATCATCCTGACCGACGCGCGCAGCGCCACGCGCGTCTCCGAGCGGGGCGAGCTCGCGCTGCTCGAGGATCAGGACCGCTCGCGCTGGGACCGCGGCGCGATCACCGAAGGCGCGGCGCTGGTGGCGGAGGGGCTGCGTGCGCGCGCGCCCGGGCGCTTCGCGCTGATGGCCGCGATCGCGGCCGTGCATGCGAGCGCACCGAGCTTCGAAGCGACCAACTGGGCGCAGATCGTCGCGCTCTACGATCGGCTCGCGGCGGTCTGGCCCTCGCCGGTCGTGGCGCTGAACCGCGCCGCTGCGATCGGGCTGGCGGATGGGCCGGCGGCCGGTCTGCTGGCGCTGGATCAGCTGAGCGGCGAGCCGGCGCTCGCCGGGTATCGCTACCTCGCGGCCGCGAGGGCCGACTTCCTGCGCCGGCTCGGCCGCGGCGGCGAGGCATGCGAGGCCTACAGGCAGGCTCTGGCGCTGACCGGGAACGAGGTCGAGCGGCAGTTCCTGCGCCGACGGCTCGCGACGCTCGAGCGCTGAGTCAGGTGCTCAGGGGCGCCGCGGCAGCTCGACCGTGATCCCCCGCTCGGCGTAGAAGCGCTCGAACACCTCGCGGCGCAGCCACACGCCTGCGCAGCTGCGCTCGGTGTCCCCCGCCGGGTCGTGGAAGCACAACCGCTCACCGTCGCTGGATGCGTCGATCACGAGCACGAGGTGACCGCCGCGGCGCTCCGGGACGACGTCAGGCGTACGGATCGCGGCGCTGACCGAAGCCAGCACGACCTCGTCACCGGCGACCGCGGCGATCAGCTGCGTGAGCGCGAGTGGCGCTGCGACGCGCGCATCCAGATCGAACTCGGCGGCGACGAAGTCGACGAAGCCGGCGTAGATCAGCGGCCCGAACCCGCGCGCCGGGCGGGCCTCGTAGGCGCCGTAGCCGATCGCGCGCCGGCCGAGCTCGGCGAGCGCCGGCACCGGCTCGCCCAGCGCCGCGAGGATCATCTGCAGGCACGCCATGCCGCAGCCGCAGCGGGCCCAGCGCACGTATTCCTCGCGGTCGAGTGCTCCCGCCTCGCGCCAGCGCGGGTCATCAGCCAGCGCCAGGCGCCCGGCCACGATCTCGCCGGCGAGCGCGGGCGAGGCGTACTGCGAGCGGTAGGGGATCTCGGTGCGAGCGGGCGCCACGGCGGCAGTATCTTGACAGCCAAAGTTGTGCTAGTCATAGTAGCTCCACTAGGTATGCTGCTGATCGACCTCCCCCAGACGCCGCCCACACCCGATCTCGGTGTGATCAGGCAGGCGCGGCGGCGGCGGCGACGGCGCGTCGCCGCGGCCGCGGCCGCCATCGCAGCGCTCCTCGCCGGCGCGCTCCTGCTCAGCGCTCGCGGCGGCGTGCTCGCCACCCGCGCGCCGCAACTGCAACCCTCGTCCTCCCCCACCCCGCTGAGCGGCCCGCCGCTGCCGGCCCGCACGCACCTGCGACTGATCATCGCGGCCACGGGCGTCGCGGCGGTCGTGGACGTCGACCGGGCCAGGGTCACACTCGTGCGCGGGCTCGGCGTCTCGCCGCATTCGCGCTACCTGCCCGGGGCGCCGAGTGTCTCGCTGTCCGCGGCGCCCGGCGGCGCCCTGGCCGTTGTCGAGCGTCAGGCGTGCGCGCGTTGCAGCCGCCAGCAGGCGCTTTTCTCCCTCGCCGCCGACGGGGCCGTGCGCCGCCTCGGAGCGCTGGCGCTGGGACCCGGCGCCAGCACCACGCCACAGCTCGGCAAGGAAGCCGAGTGGGTGCTGGAGCGCAGAGCGGCCGGTGGTTGCACGCTGCGCGCACAACCCGCGCTCGGGCCAGCGCTCAGCGTGCCGTGCGGCACACTCGACGGCGATACCGCGCTCGGCCTGCCGATCGCGACCGCCGCGGGCACCGTGTTCGTCGACCCTGCGAGCGGTCGCGTGCTCGGGCTCCTGGGCCGCCGGGCGCGGGACGCCGGGCAGTTCGCGCCACTCCCTGGCGACCTGGCGCTCGAGAGCTCGGGCAACCCCGACCCCAGCGGCCTCGCGCTCGTCGACGTCGCGACCGGCGCCCGCACGCCGCTGCGCTGGCCAAGCGCCGTGCGCTACGGCTACTGGACCGTCGCGCAGCCGGGCGGCGCGCTCGTCGCGGTGACCTTCATCGACCCCTATTCGGCGGCGAGCCGCGCCCCGCT
>JBEKSK010000085.1:0-9503 GCA_049517155.1 Solirubrobacteraceae bacterium | reverse complement strand
ACGCCGTCGACGCGGAAGCGCACGCGCAGCTCCTCGGCGTCGGGAGTGAGGTGCAGATCCGAGGCGCCCTGCTCGACGGCCTGCCCGACGAGCTGGTGGACGAGCCGCACGACCGGCGCGTCGTCGGCGGTTTCGTGCAGCTCCACTACCGCTGCCTCGACGCCGGCGCCCCCGCGGTCCCCGGCCGGGTCCGCCACGACGTCCCCAACCCCGGCGAACCGCGTGATCACGTTCGCGATGTCCTCGTGGGTCGTGACCGCGACGCGGATCTGGTAGCCGGTGAGGATGGCGATGTCGTCGACGGCGTGGACGTTCGCCGGATCCGCCATCGCGACGAGCAGCGCGTGCTCCCCGACGGTCGCGATCGGCAGCGCCTCGTGGCGCTTCGCGACCTGGCTGCTGACCAGCTGGGCGGCAGCCATGTCGACGTTGAACACGCTCAGATCGACGTAGTCGAGCCCGTGACGCTCGGCTGTCGCGATGGCGACGCCCTCCGGGCTGATCCAGCCGCGTTCGAGCAGCACGCGATCGGCGGTCGTGTTGCCGCCGCCGGCGACCTGGATCGCCTCGAGCACCCGCTCGCGCGAGCACAGGCCGAGTTCGACGATGACCTCGGTCAGCGACCTGGGAGCGCCGCGGCGGCTCGGCGCGCGCATGCCGTTGGCGCCCACGAGGCTCGGGGCCTCCTCGGCGGCGGGCACGGCTCGCAGGTGGGCTGTCGATTCTGGCGCCATCTCAGCCAACCTCGGCAGCCGCGCGCATCGCCTCAAACGGCGCGGGCTCCCCCGTCCAGATCTGGAAGGAAAGGCCACCCTGGGCCGCCAGGATGTCCAGGCCGTCGACGGTCGCGAGGCCCAAATGCCGTGCTTGCGTCAGCAAGGCGGTCGGGCTCCTGGCGTAGGCGAAATCGATGACCTGCTCATAGCTGGCCACTACATCGGAATCCAGCGCAAGTGTGCTTAGCGCTTCTTCGAGATCTTTACGTTCGTCCATGCCCACGGTCGTGGCGTTGACGAGCAGCTGCGCGGGTCGCGGTGAGGTGATCGCGCTGACCTGGAGCTCCGCTGCGAGCGCCTGTGCACGCTCGGCGGTGCGGTTCCAGACCGAGACCGCCGCCCCGGCTTCGCGCAGCGCCCAGACCGCGGCGCGCGCGGTCCCGCCGGCCCCGAGCACGACGGCGCTACGGCCGCGCACATCGACACCGATCGCCGCGAGCAGGCCGGGAGCATCGGTGTTCTCTGCGGCGATCGTGCCGTCGGGCAGGAAGCTCAGCGTGTTGGCCGCCCCGATCGCGCGCGCGATCTCGCTGGCGCTGTCGGCGAGCGCGAGCGCGGCGTGCTTGTGGGGCAACGTCACGTTCGCGCCGACGAACCCGGCCGCGGCGAGCCCGCGCACGATCTCGGCGAACAGCTCCGGCGGCGCCGGCAGGCGCTGGTAGCTCCAGCCCTCGAGCCCGAGAGCGGCGAAGGCGGCGCGGTGCATCTGGGGCGAGCGGCTGTGGGCGACAGGCCAGCCGAGCACTCCCAGCCGGCCCGCCCGCGACGGCGCCGGCGAGCCGCTCACGGGCATTTGGTGGGTGCGCGGCCGCCGTCGGCGTTGCGCGCGGCGTTGTAGGCCGCGACGTCGACCTCGAACTGACCGTAGGTCGTGGCGAACGCCAGCTTCCCGCAGGTGTTCGGCGCATCGACGTAATAGAGGTAGGGGACGCGCGCCGGGTCGCTCGCCGCGACCATCGACGCGAGCCCCGGGTTGCTGATCGGCGTCGGCGGCAGCCCGCGGTGGATCCGCGTGTTGTACGGCGTGTCCAGCGCAAGCTGGGAGGAGGTCAGCGGCCTGTCGTAGTCGTTCAGCGCGTAGCGCAGGGTTGCGTCGATGCCGAGTGTCATGCCGGCCGCCAGGCGGTTGTAGACGACGGCGGCGACCAGCGGGCGGTCCGTTGGCACCTGCGCCTCGCGCTCCACCATCGAGGCGATGATCAGCACGTCGTAGCGGCTGAGGTGCGCGGCCGTTGCCCGGGCGAAACGGAGCCGGTCGAAGTTCTGGTGAAAGGCCTGGATCTGCTGCGCAACGAGGTGCGACACGTTCTCGTGCACGGTGGCGAAATAGGTGGCCGGAAAGAGGAAGCCCTCGAGCGAGTCGACGGCGGCCGGCGCGCCGTAGCTGCTCGGGGCAAGCCCGGCCCGCCCCGGGCGCGAGGCCGCCAGGTAGCTCCCGCTCAGCCGGTCGGCCTTCGCGAGCGCGGCGATCTGCAGGCGCGTGAGTCCCTCCGGGATCCGCACCTCGAGTTGCGTCACGGCGGGTGCCGTGGTCAGCACCTGCAGCGCCGCGGCGTAGCTCATGCCGTGGCGTAGCGACACGACGCCGTGGCGGAGCTTCGGACCGTCGCCGTCGAGCCTGACGCGCAAGCTGAAGAAGAAAGACGAGGAGATCACGCCGCGCGCGGCGAGCTCGTCACCGATCGCACCGGCGCCGGCGCCGGCGGGGATATCGAGCGTGACGACACCGCTGCCCTGCCCGGCGAAGGGCTGCAACAGCTCAATCAGGAACCACGCGGCGACCGCCACGACGGCAAGGGCGAGCAGCGCGACCAGGCGCCGGCGCCGATAGCGCGCCCGGGGATTGCGCCTGCGCTGCGAGCGCCGCGCGCCGGCGCTCGCGTCTGGGCGCAGCGGCTCGAGGTCGTCTGTTTCTTCGGTCATCGCGCAGGCGGGACGGGAGTGCGAGAGTGCCGCCTGCGGGCAGCCTACCCGCTCGTGCCGTGTCCGGCCGACGCCTGGCGCTCGCGTCGCGCGAGCCAGTCCTCGAGCAGATGCGCGGCGGCCCTGGAGTCCTCGCTCGCCTGCGCCGAGGGGTCGCGCGCAGCCAGTCGCGTCGTCAGCCGCTCGTCGTGCAGCACCACCTCGACCTGGGCACCGAGCCGGCGCTCGAGGCGGCCGGCGAAAGCCCGCGTCTCCGCCGTCTGCGCTGTTTCCCCGCCGCTCAGCGACAGCGGCAGGCCGACGACGACGCAGGCCGCTTCGCGCTGCGCGATGAGCGCCGCGAGCGCGCCGATCCCGGCCCGCGTGCCGGCCGCCAGTACCGGTGCAAGCGGTGTGACGATCGTCTCGGTCGGGTCGCAGACCGCCACGCCGCAGCGAGCGCTGCCGTAGTCGAGCGCTAGGACCCGCATGCGGCGCTCAGCGCTCGAGGGCGGCGCCGACCGCTTTCGCGGCCTCCTCCAGGGCCTCGTCGATCCGCTCAACGCGATCGCCGCCGGCCTGCGCCAGGGTGTCGCGGCCGCCGCCACCGCCGCCGAGCGCCGCCGCGGCGGCCTTCGCGATCTCGCCCGCACGAACACCGCGTGCCACGAGCGACGGCGCGACGCTGACGACGACGTGCGCTCGCCCGCCGGCGCCGCTCGCCAGCACGATCACACCGTCGCCGGCGAGCTTGCCCCGGACACGGTCGGCGACATCGGGAAGCGCCTTGGGGTCGATCGCGCCCACGCCCGCCGCGACCACCGCGATACCGGCGATCGTCTGTGCCGACGCGGCGAGCGCCGCCGCGTCGACCGCGTCCTGGCCGGCCGCCGTGCGGGCGCGCTTCTCGAGCTCTCGCCGCTCGGACTCGCGCGCCGCGACCGCCGCCGGCGCCTCATCCACGGTCGTCCGCAGCGCCGCGGCGATCGCGTCGAGCGCGTAGCCGGCGCCGCGAAGCGCTGCGACGGCGGCGGGTCCGGTGAGTGCCTCGATCCGCCGCACGTTGGCTGCGCTGGAGGTCTCGCCGAGTAGCCGTAGGACGCCGATCTCGGCGGTCGAGCGCACGTGCGTGCCGCCGCACAGCTCGCGCGAGAAGCGGCCGTCGCCGATCTCGACCATCCGCACGACGTCGCCGTACTTCTCGCCGAACAGGGCCATCGCGCCAAGCGACCGGGCCTCGTCGAGCGTCGTCGTGATCGCGCGGACAGGGTGGTTCTCAAGGATCCACGCGTTGATCTGGTCCTCGACGTCGCGCAGCTCCGTCGCCGACATCGCCTGGCCGTGACTGAAGTCGAAGCGCAGCTTGTCGGGCCCGACGTATGAGCCGGCCTGACGCACGTGGCCGCCGAGCCGCTCGCGCAGAGCGGCGTGCAACAGATGCGTCGCGGTGTGGTTGCACTCGACGGCGTGGCGGTTCAGGCGGTCGACACGGGCGTTGACGCGCTCGCCCTCGCGCAGCTCGCCCGCGTCGAGCACGGCGTAGATCGCCTGGTCATCCCCCAGCCTCACCACCTCCGCGACGTGCGCGCGGCAATCCCCGTCGGCGCACTCGATCACGCCGATGTCGGAGATCTGGCCGCCGCCCGCGGCGTAGAACGGGGAGTCCGCGAGCTTGACGAGAACCCGGCCGTTGCTGCGCTCCACGGCGCCGACCGTGGTCGCCTGCTCGGTCGTCTCGTAGCCGACGAACCGGGTCGTGAAGCCCGCTGCGCCGGCAAATGCGCTGGCCTGCTCGCGCCCGGCCAGCGTCTGCTCGCCGCCCCCCTCGCCGACGCGGCTGCGCCTGCGCTGATCGGACATCAGCGTGTCGAACCCGGGCTGATCGACGCGCAGGCCGGCCTCGCCCACAAGCTCTCTGGTCAGCTCGATCGGGAAGCCGAACGTGTCATGCAGGCGAAACGCGTCCTCGCCGGAGACGGCGCCGTCGCCGTCTCGCGCTCGCTCGATCAGCTCGCCGAGCACGATCAGTCCCTGCTCGAGCGTGTGACCGAAGTGCTCCTCCTCGGCGGCCAGCCAGACATCGATCTGCTCGCGATGCTCATGCAGTTCGGGGTAAGCGGAGCCCATCAACTCTCGCACCAGTTCGCCGTAGCGCACGAGGAATCCCGGCTCGAAGCCGAGCGAGCGGCCGTGCAGCACGGCGCGGCGCATCACGCGGCGCAACACGTAGCCGCGCTCGGTGTTGGACGGCACGACACCGTCGGCGACAAGGAAGGTCATGCCGCGCGCGTGGTCGGCGAGCACGCGCAGGCTGCGGTCGAGACGCTCGTCGCCGCCGTAGCGGCGACCGGAGAGCGTCTCGCCGAGCTCGATCAGCGGCCTGAACTGGTCGGTCTCGAACACCGACGGGGCGTCCTGCAGGATCGCCGCCATCCGGTTGAGCCCGAGCCCGGTGTCGATGTTTCGCGCCGGCAGCGGTGTGAGCGTGTCGGGCGGCTGCTGGTCGTACTGCATGAAGACGAGGTTCCAGTACTCGAGGAAGCGGGCGTTCTCGCCCCCGGGGAGATCCTCCGGCGTGCCGAACTCCAGGCCGCGGTCGAGATAGAGCTCCGAGCAGGGCCCGCAGGGCCCCGTCGGACCGGCCTGCCAGAAGTTCTCGCTGCGCGGGCAGGCGACGATCCGCTCGCGTGGCACGCCAACGGCCAGCCAGGCCTCGATCGCCTCCTCGTCGGGGCCGAGGCCCAGCGCCTCGTCGCCTTCGAAGACCGTTATCCAGATGTCCTGCGCCGCAAAGCCGTAGCCCTCGCGCGAAAGCTCCCAGGCGAACTCGACGGCCTCGGTCTTGAAGTAGTCGCCGAGCGAGAAGTTTCCGAGCATCTCGAAAAAGGTCAGGTGGCGCGCGGTCGTGCCGACGACGTCGAGGTCCACTGTGCGGAACACCTTCTGGCAGCTGGTCAACCGCGCCGCGGGAGGGCGCTCCTGGCCGAGAAAGTAGGGCTTCAGCGGATGCATTCCGGCGACCGTGAAGAGCGCCGAGGGGTCGTTTGAGGATGGGACGAGCGACGCGCTCGGGACGCGCAGATGCCCGCGATCTTCGAAGAACGCCAGGTAGCGCTCGCGAATCTCATCCGAGGTCATGGACGCGAGATTACCGACGCCGGCAGGCGCGACAGGACTTCGAGCGGGGCCGCGCCCGCGGGCAGGGCAGGCGGCGCGGGGCAATCGATCGCCGCGTGCGGGCGGCGCTAAGCGATCCTCCGCCGCGCTCAGACGATCGCGACCCCCGGCGGGGGCGCGGGCTGCCGGGCGCGCGCGATCGTCGCGTGGCCGACGATCAGCTCACCGTCCATCAGGCAGGCGAGCTGTCCCGGCGCGACTCCGTAGGCGGGAGCCGCGAGCTCGAGCTCGAGACCGTCTTCGGTGTGGCGGGGAGTGCAGGCCAGCGGCGGCTGGCGGTAGCGCAGGGCAACGCGATCGAATCGGGGCCGGTGCAGGATCGCGTCACGCAGCGTCACCGTGTGCGTTGCCAGCTGCGCGCGTGGGCCGACGGTGACGCTGCGCGCGTCGGCGTCGGTTGCCAGCACGTAGAGCGGGGTACCACCGCCGATGCCGAGTCCGCGGCGCTGCCCGACGGTGTAGCGATGAGCGCCGCGATGGGCGCCGACGGTGCGTCCGCTCGCGTCGACGAGCGGCCCGGGTCGCTCGCCGAGGGCGCCGTGGCGCGCCAGGAACGCCTCGCGGCGCGTGCCGGCGAGGAAGCAGAGGTCCTGCGAGTCCGGTTTCTCGGCCACCGGCAGGCCGGCCCGGCGCGCGAGCTCGCGCACGGCAGGCTTGTGCAGCTCGCCGAGCGGGAAGCGGATCCGGCGAAGCGCCGCCGGCGCGAGCGCTGCGAGCATGTAGCTCTGGTCCTTCTGCGCGTCCGCCGCCACGCGCAGCAGTCCGTCGCGCGTGCGCGCGTAATGTCCGGTCACCAGCGCCTCGGCGCCAAGCCGCTCGGCGAGCTCGAGCATCGCGTCAAGACGCACCTCGCCGTTACAGCGCACGCACGGGTTCGGCGTTTCACCGCCCGCGTGCTGGGCGAGCCAGGGCTCCACCACGCCGGCGCGGAACTCCGCGCGCAGATCGAGCGAGAGGTGCGGCAGGCCGAGCCGGTGGGCGAGCGCACGCGCGCTGCGGACCGCCTGCGGCGAGCAGCAGCTGCGCTCCCCGTCGTTGTCGGGATCGCTCCACAGCTCGAGTGTCACAGCGACCGCCCGCGTGCCCGCCAGGACCGCCGCGACGGCGCTGTCGACGCCCCCGCTCATCGCCACGAGCAGTCGCCCGGGGGCCGGGGCGAGGGCGGCCTGGGCGCGCGCCGCAGCGCCGAGCGCGCGATGCAGCGCGTCCGCTGCCAGCTCCGCGGCGTGGCGCTTGGCGGGCGACAGCCCTCCCAGCTCGGCGGCGATCTGCTCGGTTCCTATGCGTGCGGCGTCAAGCAGCGCCGTGCCCGTCACGAGCGCTACAGCTGCGCTTCCCGCTGCGATCGCGCTGCCGCAGCCGCGTGCGTCGAAGCCGGCCGCCGCGACGGTCTCCCCGTCGAGCGCCAGCGTGACTCGAACGACGTCGCCGCACGCCGCGCCTCCGGCTGCCCCGGTGTACCCTCTTTCGGGTAGATGACCTCGTCCATGCGGGCGTTCCAGGTGCTCGCGCAGGGCCATTTAACGAGTATGGCGACGTTTTCCCCCTTGTGTCGCGCGAAACGCGCCCTATCGTTGGGTTGATGCGCCGTCAATCCAACAGCCGTAGCACCGCCCTGCGGCGCATTCGCGCCGCCGCGCTGGCGAGCGCGCTCGCTCTCGCGGGACTGGCGGTGAGCGCCGCGGCGAGCGCGCCGCCCGCCAGCGTCACGATCGGCGGACGCCCGCTGACGCTGTCCGCCGCGACGGCGGTCGGTGGCGTGGCGCCAACGTCCCGGCTGGCGCTGACGCTGGTCCTTAAGTCGCGCGACCCGGCGGGATTGTCGGCGCTTGCGGCAGCGGTCGCCAGCCCGAGCTCGCCCTCTTTCCATCACTACCTCACGGTGGCGCAGTTCGCCGCCCGCTTCGGCGCCGACCCGGCGAGCGTCGCCGCCCTGCGCGTGACACTCCGCGGCTACGGGCTGCACCCGGGAGCGCTTGCCGCTGACGGCCTCTCGCTGCCGGTGTCGGGGAGCGCCTCAGACGCTTCGCGCGCCTTTGACGTCAGGCTGCGGCGCTACCGGACCCGCTCCGGCGCGCGGCTCTACTCGAACACCGCCGCACCGCGGCTGCCCGCTGCACTCGGGAGCGTCGTTACCGATGTGCTCGGCCTCAGCAACACGCCGGCGGCGGTGCCCGAGGGTCTCGCCCGCCTCCCGTCAAAGCCGGCCGCCAAGACGGCTGCCGCGCCGGCCGCGAGGGCTGCCGGCGCTGGTGGCGCCCCCGCCGCCTGCGCACAGGCGAGCAGCTTCCAGGCCGCCAACCCTCGCTTCTTCACGCTCGACCAGATCGCCAAGGCCTACGGCTTCAGCGGCCTGTACACGAACGGCGACCTCGGCCAGGGTGTGACGGTCGCGCTGCCGGAGCTTGATCCCTACGCGAGCACGGCGGTCGCGCAAACCGACATCGCCACCTTCCAGCAGTGCTACGGCACCGCCGCCAAGGTCACGGTGGAGCCACTCGTCGACGGCGGCCCGACCGAACCGCTCACGCCGACGGCCGAGTCGGCCGTCGACCTGGAGAACGTCATCGGGCTCGCGCCGCAGGCCAACGTCGACGTCTATGAGGGCCCCAACACCGGCCAGGGCAACTACGACACGCTGGCCACGATCCTCGAACGCGACAGCGCGCAGGTCATCAGCGACTCCTGGGGCCTGTGCGAGCAGGAGGATCCGATCTTCTCGCAGATCGAGCTGAACCTGCTCTACGAGGCCGCGATCCAGGGCGAGAGCTTCCTCGCCGCCGCCGGCGACCGCGGCGCGGAGGGCTGCGCCAGCGAATGGAACGACAACCTGACAAACATCCCACAGCAGGGAGGCGACACGAACGCGCCCTCGCTCGCCGTCGATGACCCGGCGAGCCAGCCCTACGCGACCGGCGTCGGCGGGACGAACCTCACCGCGCTCGGGCCGCCGCCAGTCCAGACGGCATGGGACCACCTGTATTGGGGCGCGAGCGGCGGCGGGATCTCCACGCTGTGGCAGATGCCGAACTACCAGCTCTACGCCGGCGTTCCTGGGGTGCTGAACAGCTATTCCAGCGTGCTGCCGTGCCAGAAGGCGTCGGGTCAGACGTCGGGGTACTGCCGCGAGGTGCCCGACGTGTCCGTTGACGGATCGACCGAGACGGGTTACGTGACCTTTTACGACGGCGGCTGGACTGCCTTCGGCGGCACGAGCACGGCAACGCCGGTGTGGGCAGCGCTGATCGCCCTCGCCGACTCCAGCGGGCTGCCGGGCTGCAGCTCACCCGCGGCGGCCGCCACGCGGCTTGGCTTCCTCAACCCGCTGCTCTACGAGGTCGCCGCCGGGGATGACCACGCGGACGCGTTCGACGACATCACAGTCGGCGACAACAGCGGCTACTTCGGCGCCACCAATCCCTACGGGTCCTATCCGAGTGGCCCCTACCCGGCGACGCCGGGCTATGACATGGCCAGCGGACTGGGGACGCCGATCGCGACCGACGGCTCCTCGCCCGGCCTGGTCGCCCAGCTATGCACCGCCAACGCGACACAGCTGAGCGGCGCTCCGGCGGTCAGCGGGCTGGGCGTGAGCGAAGCCTCGCCGGGATCGACCATAACGGTCAACGGCAGCGGCTTCACGCGCTA
>JBEKSK010000084.1:0-9803 GCA_049517155.1 Solirubrobacteraceae bacterium | reverse complement strand
GGCGGTCCCGACCGCGGCGGCTTCAGCCTACGGGTAGGGCCGCGTCAGGCTGCGGCGTAGCGGCGCAGGGCTTCGACCAGAGGACCGAGGGCTCGGCCGCGCTCTGTCAGCCGGTATTCGACACCGGGCGGACTGTCGGGGATCACGATCCGCTCGACCAGTCCCGCCCGCTCGAGATCGCGCAGGCGCGAGGACAGCATCCGCGGCGAGATGCCGACCACAGCCGAGCCGAACTCGTTGAAGCGAACGGCGCCGGAGTGCGCTGCCACGACGACCTGGATCAGCCAGCGGCGCTCCAGGAGATCCGCGGCGACGCGGACCTCCTGGCCCACCGGCTCACAGCTACGACAACGCGACATCGCGCACCGGCTCGAGCGCGAGCTCAAGCACCTCCCCCACGGTCATCACCGGGTGGAAGTGAACGGCTTCGCGAACCTCGCTCGGAATCTCGTCCAGGTCGCCGCGATTGCGCTCGGGGATCACGACGTCGGTGAGGCCCGCCGCGTTGGCCGCCAGAGCCTTCTGCTTGAGGCCTCCGATCGGCAGCACCCGTCCCTGCAGCGTGACCTCACCGGTCATGCCGACGGTGTGCTTCACCGGCCTGCCTGAGAGCAGCGAGGCGAGTGCGGTGACCATCGTGACGCCGGCACTCGGGCCGTCCTTGGGGATTGCTCCGGCCGGCACGTGGATGTGGAACTCGCGCTCCTCAAACGCATCCTCGGGAATGCCCAGCTCGGCCGCGTGGCCGCGGACGTAGGAGAGCGCAATCTTCGCGGACTCCTTCATCACGTCGCCCAGCTGACCGGTCAGGACCAGTCCGGCTGAGGATCCGTGCGACCTCATCGAGGTTGCCTCGACGAACAGCACGTCGCCGCCCGCGCCGGTAACGGCCAACCCGGTTGCGACGCCGGGCACCGCGGTGCGCGCGGCCGACTCCTGGAAGAGCTTCTGGCGCCCCAGCGCGTCGCGGATCGCCGCGAGATCGATCTCCACCGGCGCGGTGGCCTTGTCGGAGGCGATCCGTGTGGCGGTCTTGCGCAGCAGCTTGCCGAGCTCGCGCTCCAGGTTGCGTACGCCGGCTTCGCGGGTGTACTCCGAGATCACGGTCCGCACGAGCTCGTCCGAGATCACGACCTCGCCGTCAAGCAGCCCGTTGCGGTCTCGCTGGCGCGGCCACAGGTACCCCTTGGCGATCGCCAGCTTCTCCTCGCCGGTGTACCCGTCGAAGGAGATGACCTCCATGCGGTCGAGGAGCGGGCCGGGGATCGTGTCGGCCTGGTTGGCGGTCGCGATGAACAGCACCTGACTCAGGTCCAGTTCGACGTCGAGATAGTGATCGCGGAAGCTGTGGTTCTGCGCCGGGTCAAGCACCTCGAGCAGCGCTGAGCTCGGGTCGCCGCGCCAGTCCGCCCCGACCTTGTCGACCTCATCGAGCAGGATCACCGGGTTCATCGTGCCTGCATCGCGCAGCGCACGCACCAGGCGCCCAGGCAGGGCACCGATGTAGGTGCGCCGGTGTCCGCGAATCTCGGCCTCGTCGCGAACGCCACCGAGTGACATGCGCACGAACTCACGTCCGGTCGCACGGGCAATCGATTCCCCGATCGAGGTCTTACCGGTGCCGGGCGGGCCGATCAGCGTCAGGATCGCTCCCGAGCGGGGATCGGCTTCGATGCCACGCTCCTGGCGCAGCTTGCGCACCGCGAGGTACTCGGTGATGCGGTCCTTGACGTCCTCGAGGCCCTCGTGGTCGGCGTCCAGCACCTCGCGAGCGGCGACCGGATCCAGGCGCTCCTCAGACCGCTTGCTCCAGGGCAGCGCGATCATCCAGTCGAGGTAGGTGCGGATCATGCTCGCCTCGCCCGACTGCTCGCCCATCCGCTCGAGCCGTCCGAGCTCCTTCAGCGCCTGCTCGCCCGCCTTCTCCGGCATCTCGGCTGCCTCGATCTTGGTGCGGTACTCCTCGATGATCGACGCGTCGTCGTCGCCGAGTTCCTTGCGGATCGAGTCCATCTGCTTACGCAGGAAATAGTCGCGCTGTTGCTTGTCGGCGCCATCCTGGACGTCGTCGCGGATCCGCTTGCGGATCTGCAGCTCGGCGAAGCGCTCGCGCTGGAGCTTCAGCGCCAGCTCGAGGCGGTCGGTGACGTCGATCGTGCGCAGCAGCTCAAGGCGCTGCTCGTAGTTGAGGTCGGGGCTGTAGCCGCAGGAGTCGGCGAGCATTCCCGGCTCGCTGATCGAGCGCAACCACCCGGTGATCCGGCCGTCGGCGCCGCGCAGCTCGAGGATCTCCTCGACGACCGCCCGGTACTCGCGCGACAGCGTCCGCGTGCGCGCGTCGACCGGCACCTCGTCGCGACGCTCGTCGACCTCGACGAACAGCGCGCCGTCGGATCCGGTCTGCGCCGCGCCGATCATGGCGCGATGCTCGGCCTCGACGTTGACGGCATGGCCGCCGCCGGGCAGCCGGACCTGCTCGGCCACCGCCGCGACGACGCCGACGTCCGCGTACTCCCCGTCGTGGCGGGGAACCAGCACGACACGCTCGTCGTCATTGACGGCGACCGTGAGCGTGATGCTCATGCCCGGAAAGACGACCGTGTCGTCGAGTGGGATCAGCCGAAGCGTGCTCACAAATATCAACTCCCTATCTACTTACGAATGAGTAGTAAGTGTAGCACGCGGCCAACGCGGCTCTCGCCGCCTGCGTAGGCTGTCGGCATGGTCGCTTCGCCGCTCGGATCCGTCGCCGACATCCTCGCCACCCGCGCCGACGAGGCGATGGAGCTAAACGACCGCTACCTGAACCCACAGCTCGGGCGGATCGTTCGCACGCTCGGCTTCGACAGGGTGTGGACACGCGGCGAGGGCGCGCACCTGATCGACTCCACGGGTGCCCGCTACCTCGACCTGGTTTGCGGCTACGGCACCTTCGCCGTCGGACGCAACCACCCAGACGTCGTCGCCGCTCTGCACGAGCTGCTCGACGCCCACAGCGCGAACCTCCCCCAGCTCGGCGTCAGCGTGCTCGCCGGGGCCCTCGCCGAGGAACTGGTGACGCGCGCTCCGCCGCGGATCGCGGCGATGGTTCCCGCCAACACCGGCACCGAGGCGGTGGAGGCCGCGATCAAGCTGGCGCGCGCCGCCACTGGGCGCCCGCGCATCCTCTACGCCACCCACGGCTTTCACGGCCTGACCCTCGGCTCGCTTTCGCTGAGCGGCGAGGAGCAGTTCCGCGAAGGGTTCGGGCCGCTGTTGCCGGGGTGCGAGGCGGTCGAGTTCGGCGACGTCGAGGCGCTGCGCCGCGAGCTTGCGCGCGGGGATGTCGCGGCGTTCATCGTCGAGCCGGTGCAGGGCAAGGGCGTCAACCTTCCGCCGGACGGCTATCTCGCCGGTGCCCAGCAGGCCTGCCGCGAGCACGATTCCCTCTTCGTCTGCGACGAGGTGCAGACCGGCCTCGGCCGCACCGGCCGTCTCTTCGCCCTCGAGCACTGGAACCTCGACCCGGACATGATCTGCGTCGCCAAGGCGCTCTCGGGTGGTTTCGTTCCGATTGGCGGCGTGCTGGTCTCCGCCGACGTTCGCAGCCGCGTGTTCGATGGCATGGAGCGAGGCGTCCGCCACGGCTCGACCTTCGGCACCAACGACATGGCCGCCGCCGCCGGACTCGCCACGTTGGGCGTGATCGACCGCGAGAATTTGGTCGAGCGTGCCGCCGCGATGGGCGAGTTGCTGCTCGAGCTCACGCGTCCGCTGGTCGCGCGCTACGAGATCGTCCGCGACGTGCGCGGGCTTGGCCTGATGTGGGCGATCGAGCTCGGTGCCCCGGAACGACCGCGCCGCAGGGCGGTGTGGAACCTCGTCGAACGCGCCCAACCCGGGCTCGCCTCACAGCTCATCGTCGTCCCGCTGTTTCACCGCCACCAGATTCTCTGCCAGGTCGCCGGGCACCGCATCAACGTGGTCAAGGCGCTGCCGGCGTTGGTCGTCGAGGAGGCCGAGATCCGCCGGTTCGCCGCGGCACTCGAGGATGTGGTCGCACGCGCCGACCGGATGGGCGGCGCCGTGGGCCGCCTGGGCTGGGACATGGCGCGCGGCAGCGCGCGCGCGCTGCGGCGGTGAGAGCCCTCGTCACCGGCGCCGCCGGATTCATCGGCTCGCACGTCGTCGCAGCGCTCGTCGCAGCGGGCGCGGACGTGCGCGCGTTCGATCTGCGCGCCCCGGTTGACCTGCCCGCCGGCGCGGACTTCGCCCAGGGCGACCTGCTCGATCGCGACGCCCTGCGGCGCGCGCTGTCGGGCTGCGATGCCGTCCTTCACCTGGCGGCGCTCTACAGCTATTCGCGCCGCGATGCGGACGCGATGGAGCGGGTCAACGTGGAGGGGACGCGAGCTCTGATCGAGGAAGCCGGAGCGCTCCGGGTGGTTCACACCGCCTCGTGCGCGACATGCGGCCCGGTGGGCGGCCGCGCGGCGACCGAGCGCGACACGCCGGCGAACTGGGAGCTGCGCGTTCCCTACAAGCGGACGAAGCTCGCGGGCGAGCGGCTGATGCTCGACGCCGCGGCTCGTGGGGCCAACATCGTCATCGTCAATCCGACGACGCCAGTCGGGCCAGGAGATCGCCGGCCGACGCCGACCGGCAAGATGGTCGCCGACGTGGCGTCCGGGCGAGCACGCGCATACCTTGCGCGTAGCGCCCTCAACATCGTGGCCGTCGAGGACGTGGCGCGGGGACATCTGCTGGCCCTGGAGCACGGTCGGGCCGGTCAGCGTTACCTGCTCGGCGGTGAGAACCTTTCGATGCGAGAGGTATTCGCAACGATCTGCGACGCCGTCGGGCGAAGCGCGCCCACTCTCGCGGTGCCGTGGTCTGCCGCATACGTCGCGGCCTGGGTCGCGGCGCGCTTCGTGCGCGACCCGAAGCTGCTCGTCCTGGACGAGGTGCGCGTCGCCCGCTGGCCGATGCTGTTCGACGACTCGCTGGCGCGGGCGGAGCTTGGTTACAGCTCCGAGCCAGCGGCGTCGGCACTCGCCCGCGCGGCTCGCGCGACGCTCGCGCCGGCGCCCGTGAGCTGATTGAAGCGGGCCGGCTCACGGGTCAGTCGGCCGGCCACTCCCCCGTGCGGTCGAACTCGTCACGTGCGCGCGCCTCTCGCTCGCGGTCCGGCTGGCTCTGGGGCCCGAGCCGCACGACAACCACGCCGACCACGGCGACGAGCAGAATGCCCAGCGCGACACTGCCGATCACCTCCTGCAGACCGCTGCCCGGGACGGTCAGCAGGACGAAGCCCGCGAGACCGCAAAGGCCGAGGAGCACGATCGCGACCCGTTGGCGCACAAGAGCCAGCGTAGTGCGTGGCGCTCGCGCGAGCCGCGCTCAGCTCGAGGCGACCGTCGGGCGCTCGCCGCCGACCCGCGGGACCGCTGTCGGCGCAGGCGTGATCTGCGCCTGCTCGGCTCCCACCGCCCGCTTGGCCGCCAGTGCGAACGCGGCGGCGGAGGCGAACCGGCGGGCCGGGTCCTTGTCGAGCGCCTGGATGATCACCGCGTCGAGGGCGCTGGGAACGGCCGGCCAGTGCGCGCTCGCGCTGGGCGGCGGATCATGCAGGTGTGCCGCGATCCGCTCGGCCTCGCTGTCAGCCGGATAGGGAGCGCGCCCCGTCAGCGCCTCATACAGCACGCAGCCCAGCGAATAGATGTCGGCCGCGGGTCCAACACGCTCGCCGCGGCACTGCTCGGGCGACATGTAGTCGACGGTGCCGAGCCGCTCGCCGACTCCGGTCAGGCCCTCGCGCCCGGCCTCGTGACTCACGCCGAAATCCGTCAGGTAGGCGTGATCGCGGTCGTGCAGCAGGATGTTCGCCGGCTTGACGTCGCGGTGCACCAGACCGCGGGCGTGCGCGGCTCCGAGCGCGCCCGAGATCTGGGCGGCGAGCTCCACCGCGCGCGCGGGCGCGAGCGGGGCCTCGGCTGCGAACAGCTCGGCGAGGCTCGGGCCGCGCACGAGGCGCATCGCGATGAACAGCAGTCCGGCGTCCTCACGGGCCTCATACACCGGAATGACGTGCGGGTGCTCGAGCGACGCGGCGACGTGTGACTCGCGCACGAAGCGCGCCCGGAACTCCTCATCATCGGCGTGCGCCGGGTCGATCAGCTTGAGCGCCACGGGCCGGTCGAGGGTGAGCTGAACGGCTTCGTAGACGACCCCCATGCCGCCTCGGCCGATCAGCGAGACGATGCGGTAGCCGGCGATCACCGATTCCGGACCGATCGCGAGTGCGCGCATCCGCAGGGCGATGCCGGGATCGGCGAGCACGGCGTCGACGACGCTCGGATCGAAGCGCGCGAAGCGGTCGCGCAGCAGGGCGAGCTCGGCGCGCTCGAAGGCGAGCGAGATCAGCACCGCACCGGCGCCGGCGACGATTAGCGTGGCGAGCACCGGGACGAGCAGATTGATCGTCCCGCTGTCGAAGGCGATCTGGGTCCCGACGATCAATGCGGCGCCGGCACCGAGCCCTGCCAGCACCAAACGCGGCCAGCGTACGCGGCGCAGCGCGAGCAGCGGCAGCAGCAGTGCCGCGACGAGCACGAGCAGCCAGTTGAGCCAGAGCGGCGCCGAGCGCAGCGGCGCACCGGTCATCAGGGTGGAGATCGCGTCGGCCTCCAGCTCCGGGCCCGTCATCGGCTCATTGGCTCCGTAGTCGACGGTGTGGGTGTCCTGGAGGTCGCCGGCCGTCGCACCGACGACGACGATCCGCCCTCGCAGTAGCGCGGGATTGAAGCCCCGCGAGAGCACGTCGGAGAACGAGTAGGACTTCACGGTCCCGGCCGGGCCGGGAAAGTCGATCCACTGCGAGCCGCCGTCGAAATCGGCCCGCAAGGCGTGCGCCGAGACGCCGGCGTCGCGCGCCGCGGCGACGGCGAAGCTCTGCACGCCCTCGACACGCTCCGGAAGGCGTCGCACGGCGCCGTCGCTGTCCTCGCTGAAGAGCGCGGTACCGACGCTGACACCCGCGCTTCGCTGATGCGCCACCCCGCCGAGCACGTTGGTGGTGCCGTTGCCGTTGATATCAGACGCCTGGGCGGCCAGCACCATGTGGCCGTGCGCGCGTGCCGCCGCGTCGTAGAGGTCCAGGTCGTACTGCGGGTTGTTACTCCCGCTGTCGAAGATCAGGTCGTAGGCGATCGTCCTCGCGCCGTCCTTGCGCAAGCGGTCGATCATCTCCGCGTCGTAGACACGCGCGAACGGGAAGGACCCGTACAACGACGTCTCGAGCGTCTTGACGTCGATCGCGACGATCACAACGCCCGGGTAGGGCCTGTGTGTGCCGCGTAGGCTGATGCGCGCATCGATCGTCCCCAGTTCGAGGTTGTTGCCGAAGCTGGTGTGCCAGGTCCCGTAGCCTGCGAGCAGCGCCACGATCGCCACGCCGAGCATCGCGGCCGGCAGCCGCAGCCGCGGCAGTGCCGCAGCCAGGCCTCCTAGCGGTCGGCCCCGACCAGGCCCCACGTGATCGCTCGCTCGGCGAGCTGCGCGCGCTTCTGGTTCTGCGGCAGGCCCGCGACGCCGAACAGCTGGTACATCGCGCGCAGGTTAGCCTTGACGGCGTCGAGACTGAGGAAGAGCTCTTCGCCGATCTGCTGGTTGCTCGCCGGAGAGGCGAGGTGCGCCGACCCCGCGTAGGGACGGCAGAGCGCCACCAGCACCCGGCGTTGAGTGTCGCTGAGCTGCCCGAGCGTCACCCCCACGGACCCGCGCAGCGTCGCCGCCGGAACCGCTCGCGGGTTGCGGAAGAGCACAACCGTCGCACCGACGCGGATCGCGTCGCCGTCGGCGAGGCGACGGCGACCTGAGACGCGCTGCCCGTTGACGAACGTGCCGTTGCTCGAGAGACCGTCGTCGTGGACGATCCACTCGCCTGCGGCGCACTCGATCTCGGCGTGCAGCCGCGAGACCTCGCCGTCCCAGCCGATCGCGACATCGGCCTGTTCGCTGCGCCCGAGCGTGATCCGCGGCTTGGCCTCGCCGTCGAGCGAGATGATGCGCTGGCGCTCGGAGTCGTCACGCAGAACGAGGAACGCCCGCCCGGTGCGCTCGGCGGACAGGCGCTCCTTCACCTCGCCACCGGAGCGAACCGCGGGCGATGTGTCGCTGTGCCCGTTGCGCGCTGACGCGGTCACGACGTGAGCGAGTGTAGTGGCTGCGCCCGCCTCGTTGCGGCTCAGCCTGACGCGGCGAGGTAGTGGTGTCCGGCGGTCACGACGAACGTGCGGTGGCGCACGCGGTCGGTCACCGTGACGCGTCCCAGGGTCACGGCGATCAGGGTGCCGTCGCAGCGGTCTGAGGTGCTCCACTTCGTGCCTTCGTCGGCGGCCGTGGCGTAGTGCCCGCGCGTCGAGAACTGGCCGTGAGCGTTGCCGAACACCTCGTTGACCACCTTCTTGGACTTCGCGGGCTTCTTCTTCCGCTTCGCTGCGGCCGCCGCGGCCTGGGCGACCGGCGCCGCCACGCAGGACTTGAAGCTGCTCGCCAGGGCGAGGACGGTGACCTTCCCTCCGCGCGGCTGGCTCAGCGTGAACTCGCCGCCGGAGAACAGGCCGCTCGCGAGCTGGCCGGGGGTGCTCGCCGTCGCGCTCTGGATCAGCACCGTGCCATGGAGCGCGTCGACCGTCGCGCCGAGCGGGATCAGCTCGCCGGTCGTGAGACTGACGAAACGGTGCTTGCCGTGCAACTCGACCAGCACGTGACCCGAGGTCGTGGTCAGACCGACATTGGTGTAGAGCGCCGGTTGCAGGGTCGAGCCGGTCGTGAACGTCTGATCGGCCGTCACGGCGACGCAACTCGACGCGGCGCAATCGCCGCTCGACAGGCGGTAGTGGTAGGTGGTGTAGGGCTCGAGGCCGCTCAGCGTCGCGCTGACGCTCACGCCGGCGGGCGTGACGGCGGCCGTCGCAGAAGGCGTCGAGGAGCCGTAGGCGGTCGTCGTGCCGTACTCGAAGCTGTAGCTGACCGAGGTCGAGGGACTGCCGGCCGGCTCGGAGATCGTGCCCGAGAGCGTGGCGCCGGATTTGCTGATGCCCGAGACGGCAAGCAGCGCCGGACTCAGCGCCGGGGGTGCGGTGGCGCTGCTCGCGGTGGAGGTGGTCGTCGTCGTGCTCGTCGTGGTGGTCGTCGGCGGCGCCGTTGTGACCGGCGGCGTCAGCGGCACGTTGTCGATCGTGTTGGCGGTCTGGTCGGTCAGCCACAGCGAGTCGCCGCCGGCTGGATCCTTGACGATCGAGCTGATCGTGTCGGGCGTCGGTACGAGCGCCGTGTATGGCGTGAAGGTAGCGGTCGTCGGATTGAACGCGGTCAGGCCCCCATCGGTCCCCGACGTCGGGATCGGCGTCGTAGCCGCTCGGCACCGGGAACGCGGTGACATCGCCCGCCGGCGTGATCCTCACCAGCGCGGGCTGACTGCGGGCGACCGCCGCCAGACCGAGCCGAAGACTCCCGTCCAGCTGCGCGGCGCCGTCCACAGCCACGTCGGCGACGCCGACCCAGAGGTTGCCGTCGGGGCCGACGACGATGTTGCCGAGCGTGCCATCTGGAAGCGCGCCGGACGTCGGATATACGGTGACGGTCGGAGAGGGTCCCGTCGTAATCGTGGCGATCTTGTCGGCTCCCACCTCGGTGAACCACATGTTCCCGTCAGGGCCGAGCACGATCGAGCCAGGATCCGCGCCGACTGCGAGCACCGCCGCCTGTTCCCAGCTCTCCTCGTCGTAGGGCGGGTCGAGTTCGGCTACGAAGGGCGAATC
>JBEKSK010000083.1:0-9558 GCA_049517155.1 Solirubrobacteraceae bacterium | reverse complement strand
CCCGCGAACGATTGGGATGGAGAGCCCGTACGTCTGATGGAGTACCGGTGATCGTCTCGGGGGAGGATGCTGGCCGCTCAGCGGGGCGCTAGCGTTGCGGCATGTCGAGCGTCCGTGGACTTGCAGATCGTGTTCGTGGGCTGGATCTGGTGCGGGTCGACCAGCTCAGCGCGGTCCTCGTGTGGGTGGAAATCGAGCTACAGGTGTGGCTGGGCCACGCGATGCCCGACCGCCTATTCGTAACTCTGGTGGCGGGAGTGCTCGCATGGGGTGTGACGGTTCGGCGCCGCTGGCCGCTGTCGGCGGTCGCGGTCGTGCTCGTATTCATGACGGTGAGGATGCTGTTCGGCGTTGGCGGCAACGTCTCGAGCGCGGCCGGTGTGCAGATCGGGGTGATCCTGCTGTTCTACGGGCTGGGGGCGTTCGCGCCGGCACGGCGTTCGGTGTGGATGCTCGCCGCAGCGGTCGTGATCACCTCGTTGAACGCGCTGACCAAGGCGGGCGGCGGCGCAGGGGCTCTGTTCCCGATGGAGGCGTTTGCCGTCCTGCTGCCGTACGCCCTCGGCCGGGCGGTGGCTACCCGGGCCGCTCGCGAGCTCGCGTCGAGGGACGCGGCCGAGCGGCTGGACGCGGCGCTTGTGATGAGCGCGCATGCCGCCGCGTATGACGAGCGTTCGCGGATCGCGCGTGAGCTGCACGACGTGATCGCCCACAGCGTTTCGGTGATGGTGATCCAGGCGGGTGGCGCGCGGTTGGTGATGGGTGAGAAACCGGATCGAGCCGAACAATCGCTGCGAAGCGTTGAGCGCGCCGGCCGCGACGCACTCGCCGAACTGCGCAGGCTGCTGGGCATCCTGGGCGACGGCGACCCACACGCGCTGGCGCCGCAACCCGGGCTGCGCGACATTTCGCCACTGCTCGAGCATGCGCAGGAGTCAGGGATCTCGGTGCATCTCCGCGTCGATGGAACCGCCGTGCCGGTCCCGCCCGCCCTCGACCTGTGCGCCTACCGCATCGTGCAGGAGGCGTTGACGAACGCGATCAAGCACGCCGCGCCCGCGCACGCGTCGGTCGACGTGCGCTGGCGTGAGAGCATCCTCGAGCTCGAGATTTCCGACGACGGGCGCCGGCGGCGGTCGTTCAAACGCACGACCGGCGGCCACGGGATCGCCGGCATGCGCGAGCGGGTCGCATTGCACGCTGGGAGCGTCGAGGCCGGAGCACGCCCGAACGGTGGGTTCACCGTGCGCGCGCGGCTCCCGTTGACGCACGGTGGCCTGGGGTGAGCCGGCTGGCTGGCCGCGTCGTTCGAGTTGACCGCCGGGCGGCCGATTCGATGCTCGCCGTTGCGGCGGTCGCCGCGCTCGAGCTGACCTGCTGGCTCAGCCCGGGCGTGTCACACCACGATCGGATTGTCACCGCGATCGCTGCCGCCCTGTCCGGCGCGCCGATCGCGCTGCGTCGACGCCGGCCGGCCGGCGCGCTGGTGTTCTCGATGGCCGTGGTCATCGTCTCGATGCCGTTCGGCGGTCAGCTGCTCTCAAACGACAACGCATATGTCATCCCTCCGCTGCTGCTCGCCTACTCCGCGGGCGCTGGGCTCGACGTGCGGCGGAGCGCGGCTGCGTTGACGCTCGGCTTGGCGTTGGGCTGGGCATGGGCTCTGCTGCCCGGCCCGGACGGATCCCCGACCGGCGTGGGGCAGAGCGCGGTTGCTCTGTTCTACGTGGCGATGTTGCTCGTGCCAACGTGGCTGATCGGCTGCTATGTCCGCCGGCACGGCCATCGGACGAGCGCTTTCGATGCACTCGCGGCGCGCGCCGTCGATGGGAAGGATTCGCACGACGCGACGGCTGTCGCAGCCGAGCGGGCTCGCATCGGCTCGGAGCTCCAGGACATCATCGCGCACAGCATCAGCGCGATGGTCATCCAAGCCGGAAGCGCGAGGCTGCTGCTGCACACTGATCCCGATCGTGCACGCGACTCAATCCTCAGCGTCGAGGAGACCGGCCGCCAGGCTCTCAGCGATCTTCGCGGCCTGCTCGGCATGCTGCGCAAACAGGACGACGCGCGCGCGCTCAGCCCCCAGCCCGGTCTCGGCCAGATCGCGGCGTTGATCGACTCCCTGCGCGGCAGCGGACTCGCGTGCGAGCGTCGCACGGTCGGCGATCCGGTCGACCTGACCCCGGGCGTCGACCTGGTCGCCTACCGCGTGATCGAAGCAGCGCTGCAGGCTGCGGCGGAGCGCCAGGTCCGCCACAGCTCCGTGACCGTGCGCTACGGATTACGTGAGCTCGAGCTCGAGGTCAGCGGCGACGGGACGATCCCCGATCTCGACGGGACCTTCGCGCCGCTCGTGGATCGCGTGGGTCTGTACCGCGGCGAGCTGCGGAGCGAACCTCAGCCCGTCGGCTTCGCGCTTCGCGCTCGTCTCCCGCTCGACCCGGTCGGCCTGACGTGACCGTCAATGTCCTGATTGCGGACGACCAGGCCCTTGTGCGGGCCGGGTTCCGGATGATTCTCGAGACCGACCCGGGAATCCGCGTCGTCGCCGAAGCCAGCGACGGCACGCAGGCAGTCGACGCCGGCAAGCGCGCCCGCCCGGACGTCGTGCTGATGGATATCCGCATGCCGGTCATGGACGGACTCGAAGCAACCCGCCGGCTCCTGGCCACGCCCAGGCCCCCACGAGTGCTGATGCTCACGACATTCGACCTCGACGAGTACGTGTTCGACGCACTGGTCGCCGGCGCCAGCGGCTTTCTTCTCAAAGACGTCGCACCAGAGCATCTGCTGGCCGCGGTCCACACGATCGCGCAGGGCGAATCGCTCCTCGCCCCGACGATAACCCGCCGGCTGATCGAAGCCTACGTCCGCGATCACCCCCCGGCCGTCGGCCCCGCTCCCGGCCTCGACGAACTGACCGCCCGCGAACACGAGATCCTCATCCTCGTCGCAAGCGGCCTCTCCAACGCCGAGATCGCCGACCGGCTCGTCCTCTCACCCTTGACGATCAAGACCCACGTCGCCCGCGTGCTCGACAAGCTCAACCTGCGCGACCGCATCCAGGCGGTCGTCCTGGCCTACGAGACAGGCATCGTCCGCCCCGGCAGCAAGCAGCCGCACCTTCAATAGGCCACGGCAGCTGCCGGAGATCTGTTGGACGGACTGCGGGTGCAGGGCTCGACCATCGCCACACTCGCCCGTTGCGCGCGAGGCGAGCGCCGGCCGTTGCCCTCAGTCCGCCGCCAGGTAGGCCTCAACGGCGTTTGCCTCGCGCTCGAGCGCGACGGCGCTCAGGCGGTCCCGCTCGCTCCACAGGTGCAGCTCGACGTGCCCGCCGGGCATCGTCCAGGTTCCCGCCGCGCGTCCATCGACCAGCGCGATCGCCTTGATGATCCCGTTGACGGTGACGACCTCGTCTGCGGAGTCGACCACGAGCTCGCGTGAGCACCAGCCCAGAAGCAGCGGGTCGAACGGTCCCAGCAGTCGCGGCGGGGGCAGTGGTGGCAGCTCGTCGCGATGCACGTCCACGAGGCCGTCCGGGTGTTCGCTGAGCTCAGCTGCGATCGCGGCCAGTCCCCCGCGCGCGTCACGGAGCGGCAGCTGTGCCCACTTCGCCAGATCGCGCTCGTCCGCGGGACCGTGCGCCGCGAGGTAGCGCCGGGCGAGCTCGGCCAGCGCGCGATCGCGGTCGATCGCCGGACGCTCGCCCAGCCAGTCGGCGGCGAGCGCGAAGGCGTGCTCGCCGGCGATCATGGGTCCGCGGACGATCAGCCCGTCCACGCTTGCGCGGAAGAGCACGTGCGTCATCGCCCCTCCGGCCGTCGGCACGCCAGCTCGCTCGAGCACCGCGCGGATCTGGCTGCGCGTCAATGGGGCGTCGTCGCCCAGCGCCCTGGCGATCGCGGAGATCCCGCGCTGTGCGACGGCTGCGCTCACTCCCTCCTGGCTCAGCCGCCGGTCGCTCGCCGTGCGCAGCTGTGGCGTGGTGAGAGCGTGCAAAAGCGGTTCGTCCTCGCTCGCGATGAGGTGCAGCGTCCCGCGGTTGGCGGAGGTGATGACCAGCGAGCGCTCATGGGTGAGCGCGTGGTCGACCGCCGAAGCGTGTGCGCCGGTGGTGCGAGCCCGCAGAGCGAGCCGCGCACCACGGGGGTCCTGCGCCTGGACTGCCAGCAGGTGCCGCGTCGCCTCGACAACATCGGCGCCAACCTCGCCGGAGAGCCGCTGAGCTCCCAGACGCGCCGCCAACACCGAGCTTTGCGCCGAACGCCGCGGAACCATGGCTTGACCGTAGCGCCACAGCACCTCGCCGCCACTCGACGGCCGTGGACGGGCTATGAGGCGACGAGCGAGAACACCGGCGGCAGCCGCGTCGCGACCGTCGACCAGCTGGCGCCGGCGTCGCCCGAGCCGAACACCTCGCCAGAGGTGGCGCCGAAGTAGAGCTCAAGGCGTTCGCCGCTGCCGGCGCTGGCGAACGCCTGGCGCAGCACCGTGAGGTAGGCGTGCTCTGCGGGCAGGCCGTCTCCGCGTTCCGCCCAGCTCGCGCCTGCGTCGCGCGTCTCATAGACACGCACGCGCCCGTCGGGGGTGACGCGATCCACGTCGGCCACGAGCGGGATGAGGAAGGCGCTGTCGGGATCGTCGGGGTCGACCATCAGCGGAAAGCCGAAGTCCGACGGGAGTCCGCCGCCGCCGATGTCAGACCAGCTGGCGCCTGCGTCATCGGAGCGATACACGCCGCCGTGGAACTGCATGAACATGCGCTCGGGTTGCCTGGGAGCGCGCTCGACGTGGTGCACACAGCGCCCCGCGTTCTCGTCCTTGAGCGCCTCCTCGGGTAGGTACCGCGGGCTGAGCCCGACGTTGCCGCGCCGCCAGCTGCGACCGCCGTCCTCGGTCAGCCACATCCCGGCTGCCGACACGGCGACTGCCAGCCGATTGGGATCTCCTGGCCAGGTGCAGATCGAGTGCAGGCACAGGCCGCCGCCGCCCGGCTGCCACCTCGGTCGGGACGGCTGCTCCCACAGGCCCGCGTTGATCTCCCAGTTCGCGCCGCCGTCGTGGCTCTCGAACAGGACTCCAGGGTCTCCCCCCGCGTAGAGGGTCCCGTCTGCCTCGCCGCAGGCGATCACCCAGATACGCTCGAGCGCCAGATCGCCGCCTTCAGGCAGGGCGACACCGTCAGCCTGCAGCCACTCCACGCCCGGGTCGCCGTCCGTGTAGAAGATCTTCGGTCCGTAGATCGGCGAGGTCACGGTCGCGAGGAGCCGGCCGCTGCGAGGATCGCGGGTCGCGAAGTCGACCGGCTCTCCCGCAAACGCCCGCGTCTTGACGGCAAAGCCGCAACCCGGTTCGCCTTCGACCACAAATAGGCCCTTCTTGGTTCCAACCAGCAGCTCGGTCACCCTCTCAGCCTCCTGTGATCGCCGGTAACACTTCGACGCGGTCCGTGGACGCCACCGCCGTCGTCCTGTCCCCGCGCTCGCCATTGACAAACACATTGATGTGCCGGCGGATCAGGCCACGCTCATCGAGGATCCACCCGCTCACCTCCGGGTGGCGGAGCTCGAGCGTCCGCAGCAGCTCAACCACCGTCGCACCCTCTAGCTCGTGTTCCGCGCGGTCGCCGGTGAGCTTGCGCAGCGATCCCCGGACACGCACGACGGCCATGGCCGAATGCTACGCATGCCGAGGCCGATCATCGTGTGAGCTGCGCAAACTCCGCCAATCTTGCTGCCGGCGCAGGAGCCCGTCAGCGAGCGTCAGCGGCGGCGAGGACGCGTTGGTGCACGAACGACAGCTTCTTGACCACCGCCGGCGCGAGCGCGAACGGATAGAGGTCGTCGCGGCCCATGCTGCGGTTGATGGCGTTCAGCGCGTAGGTGAGCGGCAGCCAGCTCCCCAGCAGCGTCGCGAAGTCGTGCTCCCCCGGGTCGGCCATCGGCACGGCGGCCAGCGAGTCATCGGCGACCACGGCCCGGGGACCTTCGACGGCGACGCCGAATTCGGCCGCGGTCTCGAGCGTGTCGGTGATGTGGAGGTAGTGGGCGAAGGTTTCCGCCCAGTCCTCCCACGGATGCATCGTGGCGTAGGCGCTGACGTAGCGATCCTCCCAGTCGAGCGGCGGCCCGTCGTTGTAGTGGCGCTCGAGCGCCTCGCCGTAGTCGACGCGGTCGTCTCCGAACAGGCTGCGGCACGCCGTCCACGCCTCGTCACCGACCAACAGCAGCGGCTGCATGTAGTGACCGAGCTCGTGACGCAGAGTGCCGAGCATCGTCCGGTAGGGCTCGCCGAGCTGCGCGCGGCGCGCCTCCCGGCGCGCGTCGTCGGACTCCGCGAGGTCGATCGTGATCACGCCGTCGGCGTGCCCGGTCGTGACGGGGCGCTCGGCGCTTGAGAGCAGGTCGAAGGCGAGCGCCCCATCGCGAATGCCGGGCAGGCCGAGCTCCATCAGCTGCACGAGCACGCGTCGCTTCGCTCGCTCGGCCACCACCAGCGCCTCGAGGCCCGCGGCGTCGGCGTTGGCGGGCCGCGTCCGCGTGAGCCGACACGAGCGACACAGCCCACCCTCACGCTCAGCGAGCCAGTTGCAGCCGGCGAGCGAGCGATTCGCGCAGTCGACCCACTGCGTTCCGTCTTCCATTGCGACCAGCGAGAGCCGGTCGGAGTCAAACCGCAACGGTGTGTGGCAGCGAAGGCAGACCGTGTTCTCAAAGAACACGAGGGCGCCGCAGTGCCCGCATGCAAAGGACCGCACGCCTGCAAGTTAGCGGTCGCGTCGTGGCGGCCGCGGGCGAACAGGCGCCCGCCGATGGCGAACGTGCCATGCTCATTCCGATGTCCGATTACGCGCCTGCGGGCGAGCAGAGCCTCACCGCCGCGGAGAACCTCCAGCTCACGGTCGGCTGCGAGTTTGAGCTCAATTCGGTGCAGCCGGCGTCGGGGATCGTTCAGGTTGCACCGCGTCTGCAGCGCAGCGTGTCGATCGTCTCTGAGCAATGGGACGCGCCGGCCGGCCACCACGGCTACGTCGATCAGTACGGGAATCGCTGCGAGCGCTTCGTGCTCGCAGCGGGCGACTCGCGGATCGCCTACGAGGCGCAACTGGTGCTCGCACAACCAGCTGACGTGATCATGCGAGACGCCGGCGAGGTCCCGGTTGAGCAGCTCCCCCACGAGGTCCTGAACTTCGTGATGCCGAGCCGCTTTTGCCTGCCCGACGAACTTGGCCACGAGGCATGGCAGCGCTTTGGCCACCTGCCGGCGGGCTGGTCGCGGGTGCAGGCGATCGTCGACTACGTGCACGGCCACCTGGAGTTCCTCCCGGGAGCCTCCAACCCGTGGACCACCGCCGCTGACGCCTACCGTGCCGGTCAGGGCGTCTGTCGCGACTTCGCACACCTCGCGATCAGCTTCTGCCGGGCGCTGAACATCCCGGCGCGCTACGTGTTCGGCTACATCCCGGCGATCGGCGTGCCGCTGCCCGCCGAGCCGATGGATTTCGCGGCGTGGTTCGAGGCCTATCTCGGTGGCGGCTGGCACACCTTCGACGCGCGAAACAACAGGCCCCGGGTCGGACGCGTGGTCGTCGGGCGCGGCCGCGATGCGATCGATGTCGCGCTGATCACCTCGTTTGGTCCGCTGACGCTGACGGGCTTCGAGGTGCGCGCCGAGCCGACCGCTCGGCCGGTTTGAGGGCGGGAAGCAACAATCGCACGCGAGACCGGCTCGCAACGATGTGCCGCTCCGCCAAGGCGGCGCTCAACACGATCACCACGCGGTACGCGAAGGCTTTCCGCGGAAGCGGGCCCGGGACGGGGCGCGAGCGGCATCGGTCAACTCGCGGCCGGGCGGACGGCCCCACGCGCAGCTTCAATCCGCAGCGTCGAATAACCCGGCGGAGATGGATCCGCTCTCGCTCGCCTGCACCTCGCCGCCGCGCCAGCGCTGAAAGAGGTCTTCCTCGAGCTGTATACCGAGCTGGTCGAACAGCCGGTTGACCGTCTGATCGACGATGTCGTCGATCGTCGCCGGACGATGGTAGAACGCCGGCATCGGCGGCGCGACGATCGCGCCCAGTTCGGCGACCGCCACCATCGAACGCAGATGCCCGAGGTGAAGCGGCGTCTCCCGAGGAGCCAGGAGCAGCGGCCGGCGCTCCTTCAGCGCGACATCCGCCGCTCGGACCAGCAGGTTGTCACTCAGCGAGTGCGCGATCGCCGAAAGCGTCTTCATCGAACAGGGCACGACAGCCATCGCGTCGATCCGAAACGACCCGCTGGCTGGCGCCGCCGCGATGTCGCCGAATCGGTGAACCACGTCGGCCAGTCCGTCGATCTCACGCGGATCGCGATCGGTCTCCAGGCGGATCGTCTTGCGCGCCGCCGGTGTGGTGATCAGGTGCACCTCGACGCTGGCGACGCTCTGCAGGACCTCGAGCATCCGGATGCCGTAGATGACTCCCGATGCCCCGGACATGCCTATAAGCAGACGCATCAGGTCAATGGCCGCGCTTGCGGCGATGGCCACCGCCAGGGCGTCTCGGGAACTCGGCGCAATCGCCGGTCGCTGTGGGCACGCGTCACTCCTTGGTGTGCGCCGGAAAGTCGACCCAACCGACCTGTCCGAGCACCGGGTCTTCGATCGGGACGCCCATCGCCGAGTGCATCGTGTTGTACATCTTCCAGAAGCCCATCACGAGCACGATCTCGACAACCTGCTCGGGCGTGAAGTGCTCCGCGAGCCGGCTACGCAACTCGTCCGTGACGCCGACGGGATCGAGGCTCGCCTGGTGGACGAACTCGAATGCGACGGCCTCGCGCTCGTCGGCCGGCTCGTCCAGGCTGAGTACGCCCTTCAGGTCGTTCTCGGAGTACTGCCAGCGGCGCGGGCGCGTCTCGGCGTGATGCGCGGTGCAGTAAGTGCATTCGTTATCGCGACTCGCGATAAACGCGAGCTTGTATTTGAACTCCTCCGACAGCGTCCCCTGCTCGCCGCGCATGATCTGGTTGTTCAGACGAATGAGCGGCTCAGCGGACCACGGATTGTGGAGGTAGAGCTTGATCGCGTTCGGGAGGAACGCCATGCGCGAGATGTAGTAGTGCACCTCGGGGCGGACGTTGATCGGGACGTGCTCAAGGCTCGCACCCAGCGGCGGATATGGGATGAACGCCTCGGAGTCTCCCTCCGAGACGATGGCCGTCGTCGTCGGCATCGGCGGGGCTTGATGAGCCATGGATGAGGCCTCCTCGGTTGGCGTCAGGGTGGTATGTGGTATACTAGCAAGCGTGATTTGGTATCGGCGGGTCCTGCCAGACTGACCTGCCGGTGGCGGATCTGGAGCTCATTTTCGCAGGCCTCGACTATCTCGATCGCACTCGGGCGCTGGTCGACGGATCGCTGCGCGCGGAGGGCATAAAGCTCGACTGCCGGACGTTCGGCCCCTACGAGCTCTTCCAGCGGGTCGCGCAGAAGGTCGAGTTCGATATCGCGGAGATGTCGGCCTCGACCTACATCAGCCTCGTCTCGCAGGGCGATCGGCGCTACGTCGCG
>JBEKSK010000082.1:0-9565 GCA_049517155.1 Solirubrobacteraceae bacterium | reverse complement strand
GTTCCCGACGCGCATGGCGGCGATCCCCGCGATGCTCGCCGGCGGCCTGCCGCTCTCGTGCGTGAGCGTCTCCACCGACTCCGTCTTCGACACCCACGAGGCCCAGGCGACGCCGTTTGACACCTCGCTCGCCGAGGTCGCGCAGACGCTCTACGCCTTCCAGCGCGACCTCGAGGCGCGCGGTCTCGACAACCGCGTGCTGACGGTCGTGTGGTCGGAGTTCGGCCGCCGCCCGCTGCAGAACGCCTCCGCCGGCACCGATCACGGCGCCGCCGGCCTGGCGTTCGTGATCGGCACCCACGCCGCGGGGACGATGATCGGCGAATGGATGGGCCTGGCGAGCGGGCTTGACGCGCTCGGCAACCTGAAGGAGACCGCCGACTTCCGCAGCCTCTACTGCTCGCTGCTCGAGCAGTGGCTCGGACACGACGCCGCGCCGATCATCCCCGGTGCCGCCTCGCTGCCGCGAGTGACGGTGGTCAAATAGGACGCACCTGCGCGCTGCTGGCAGCCGCCGTGCTCGCCGCCGGCGCCGTCGCCGCCGCCGCCACGGCAGCCGCACATCCAGCAACGCCCGCTCACCGCGCGAGCGCCACCGCCACCGCCCTGCAGGTGACGGAGGTCGAGTACCGCCTGATGCTCTCAGAGGCCGTCGTCAAGGCCGGGCCGGTCAGCCTCGAGGCGCTCGACGCCGGCATGGACCCACACGACCTGCGGCTGCGCCGCGGCAAGCGCGGCACGCCGTTCGCGGTGCAGACGCTCGCGCCCGGCGCGCGCTGGGACGGGGTCGTCGACCTGCGTCCCGGGATCTACCACCTCTGGTGCTCGCTGCCGGGCCACTGGAAGCTCGGCATGCACGCCACACTGCGGGTCGTGCGCTGAGCCACGCGCTCGCGCTGCGGGCGATCGCCGTCGCGCGCCCGCGGCGGCGGCGGCGGCAGCAGTTCAGCTGACGAGCGTCACCGTGGCGGCCGGCATCGCGCGGATCAGCGTCTCGGTGTCGACCGCGAACACGTCGTGCGGCGTGCCGGCGGCGGCCCACACCACTGCGAAGCGCCGCAGCGACGCGTCGATCAGCGTCACGAGCTCCGCGTCGTGTCCGAGCGGGGGGACGCCGCCGATCGCGAAGCCGGTCAGCTCGCGCACCCGGTCGGCCGGCGCTGGCGAGAGGCCCAGCCGCGCCGCGTCGACGCGACGGTCGCCGGCGCAGAGGACGAGCACCGGCTCGCCGCCCTCGTCGCGCACGAACACGAGCGACTTGACGATCTGCCCGACCTCGACGTTCAGGGCCGCCGCTGCGAGGGCGGCCGTGCGAGCCGAGTCGCTGAGCGTCCTGACCTCGATCTCGAGCCCGCGCTGCGCCAGACGCCCGGCCAGGCGAGCCGCCGTTGGGTGCATGGATGCGCAAGCTACCAGCGTCGCGGACCACGACTGGCCGCCGTCAGCCTGGCCACTGCTCGCGTTCCCAGAGCACCCAAACGGCACTTTGGCCGTAACCGATCCCCACGGCGGCGCGCGCAACGCGTAACAATCCGCTGGTGCGCATCGACCAGCCGCCGCCAGCCGCCCGCGGCGCAGAGCAGCCCGCCGCACCCCTCGGCCTGCTGTTGCGCGAGCGGATCGCGATCGACGAGCGCGGCCTCGGCAACATGTGGCCCGTCTTTTACGACAGCGAGCTGTTCGCGCGCGTGATCGAGGCGATGGCGGCGCCGCTCGCCGGCCTGGTCGACAAGATCGCCGGGATCGAGTCGCGCGGCTTCGTGCTCGGCGCCGCGGTGGCGGCGCAGCTGAGAGTCGGCTTCGTCGCCATCCGCAAGGGCGACGGGCTCTACCCCGGCGAGACGCTCAGCGCGTTCACCTCGGCCGACTACCGGGGCCGCCGGCACACGTTCCGCCTGCAGCGCCTCGCGCTGGGCGCCGGCGAGCGCGTCGGCCTCGTTGACGACTGGTTCGAAACGGGCAGCCAGGGACTGATCGCCAGGCGGCTGGTCGAGCAGGCCGGCGCGAGCTACGCCGGCGCGAGCATCATCGTCGACCAGCTCTCGAGCGAGAGCCGCAGCGCGCTCGAGCCCTGCCACGCGCTCGTGCGCGCGGGCGAGCTCAACTTCCCGCCGCCGCCCTGACGTCGCGAGCAGCGGGGCGTGGTCGCTGCGGCGCGGTCAGGCGCGTTTGCGCGGCGTGTTCAGGTGCGGGTCTAGTTGAAGGCTTTGACCCATTGCACGTACATCGTGGCCGTGGCGGGAGGTGTGCAGGTTCCCAGCATGCATGGCCAGCCGCCGACTGAGAGGTCGAAGATGAGCCGGAACGCGCCGGTCTCATAGCTCGCCCAGGATCCGGCGGGGACGCTGGCCGGGGTTGCGGTGGCGTAGCCGATGCCGTCGATTGTCCAGGTGATCGACGTCGGCGTCCAGATCACGCCGTAGGTGTGAAACTGCGTCGGATCCCAGCCGGCCGGTGTGCCGGAAGTCTCGAGCTCCTGAGCGCCGGTGGGGCCGTGCAGGTCGAAGTAGTCGGTTGTTGGTAGCGGCCCGAATGAGGGGGCTTCGAGGATGTCGATCTCGCCCGGTGTGGTGGCGCCCGCGACTGGGTTCTCGGCGAGCATCCAGAACGCCGGGCACAGCCCCTGCCCGGACGGCAACGCGATTGATGCTTCGATCGTGCCGCCGGCGGGGAACGCCTCCGGGTTCGATTGCGCTCCGATGCTGTCGAGCTGGGCTGAGCTGTAGCTGAAGGGGCCGGTCTGCAGCGCCGTGATCGCGAGACCGTTGGCGGTCAGGTAGGCGTTCTTGTCGGCATCGGGGCTGCCGTTCGGTGTTGGTGTCGACAGTGTGCCCGGGCCGCAGCCGCTCCAGCTGTCAAGGCTCCAGTTCGCCGTGTTCGGCAGCTGGTTGGGGACGCTGCCGCCGTTCACGAAGTCCTGGGCGAAGTTGTCCTCCCAGACCAGGTTCGTGTAGGGGTCCGCAGCGGGAGACGGAGCCGGCGCCGGCGGCGCCGGGGGACTCGCCGGCGGCGCCGGCGTGGTCGAAGCAGAAGCCGGCGGTGTGGTGGTCGTGGTGCTCGCCGGCGGCGCGCTGGAGGCGGCCTGCTTGGGGTTCGAGGCGCCATCGGAGAGCGCCGGCGACGGATGCTCGAGCGTCAGCGTGACCCTGACCGCCACGGCGGGCGGCGCACTGACCGCGCGCACGATCAGCACGGGGGCGCTCAGCGCCAGCCGGTAGCGAAGATGCGAACCCCACCAGGGCAGCGCGACGGCCTTGCGCATCCGCTCTCCGGTCAGGTAGAGGCGAACGATCCGCTCGTGCTTGCCGCGGGCACGGACCTGCACGACGACGTCGTAGGTGCCGGCGGCGTCGACGCTCTTGCGGATGTCGTGTGAGGCTGCGTGGGCGCGCGGCGGGCGGGCAGCCGCGGCGGCGCTGGCGCCGAAGGCCGCGCTCACGGCCAGGACCACGAGGGTCGCGAACACGCCGCAGCGGCGTGCAGTTGTGCCTGGACGGCGCGGGCGCGGGCGCGTTGGCGTTGAAGCGGCGGATCTCGGTCGTGATCGCAAGGTGTCTCCTCGTGCTGCTTGGGCTTGCATGCCTCATCGAGCAGTGGAGGAGAGTTGCGTAGGGTTGCAGCGGTTTGTGCAGCCGCACCCGGCGCCCCGTGTCGCGGCACTCGAGCCCCTGCCGGGCGCTGGCGCTCAGCGCGCGCGCTCGAGCGCGCGGGCGCGCGGCCGATCTTCCGCTTCGTCATCGCGACCGATTCGAGCGCCTGCTGATCGCGCGGGCCCGGGCCGGGCGCTTGACGATCGTCACGGCCGAGCGCCGCTACGCCGGCTACGGCGTCCGGCCGCTGGACGCCGCCGCCTGACCCCGCGAAGCGGCGAGCGCTACCCGGCTCAGATCCGCTTGCGCGCCGCCCGCGGCGGGGCGAACTGCGAGCGGGCGTCGGCGGCCCGCACGATCGCCGTGCCCGGGCCGCTGTAGCGAACGATGTTCGCACTCATCGAACGCCGCACGCGATCGAGTTCCTCGACGAGCGCGAGGCGCGCCTGCTCGGCCTCGAGCTCCTTCGCCGCAAGCTGCGCGTGCAGCTCGCCGAGCTGCAGCTCGAGCTCAAGGACACGTTCGACGCCGGCCAGGTTGAGCCCCAGCTCGACCGTCATCTGCTGGATCCGCCGCAGCCGCTCGACGTCGGCCTGCGAATACAGGCGCGTCCCCTTCGGCGAGCGGCTCGGCTCGATCAGGCCGCGCGCCTCATACATCCGCAGCGTCTGCGGATGCATCTCGGCGAGCTCGGCGGCGACCGAGATCATGAACACGCCGCGGTCGATCGCGACCTCGATCCGCGTCGCGCGGGCGGGCGGGCGCTCGCTCATTTCAGTGCCTCGAACAGCTTGCCGCGCGGGTCGCCGTTCATCGTCTTGGCGAGCGCGTCGACGGCCTTGGCCTGCGCCGCGCTCAGCTCCTTCGGCAGCTCGATCACGAAGCGGTAGTGGATGTCGGTGTTGCCCTTTCCGCCCGGCCGCGGCGGCCCCTCGCCGCGCAGCCGCTGGACCGTGCCGTGGCGGGTGCCGGGAGCGACGCGCAGGGTCTTGCGACCCGACAGGGTCGGGACCTCGACCTCGGCGCCGCGCAGCGCCTCGACGATCGTCAGCGGCACCTCGACCTCGAGGTGGCGGCCCTTCTGCGTGAAGACCGGCGAGGGCGACACGTGCGTGATCACGTAGAGGTCGCCGGGCGGGCCGCCGCGCAGCCCGGCCTCGCCCTTGCCCGCGAGGCGGATGCGGCTGCCGTCGTGCACACCGGCGGGGATGTTCACGCGCAGGCGCTTGAGCGCGCGCACGGCGCCGGTGCCGTGGCAGGTCGGGCACGGCGACTCGATCACGGTGCCGCTGCCGCCGCAGCGCGAGCACGGCACGGAGATCGAGAACATGCCCTGCCCCTGGGATTCCACGCCGCGACCTTCGCAGCGCGGGCAGACGGTGGGCTTGGTGCCGGGGCGCGCGCCGGTCCCTGAACAGGTTCCGCAGCGCTCGCTCATCGGGATCGTCAGCGGCACCTGCGCGCCGTGCACGGCCTGGTCGAAGCCGATCTGGATCTCGGCCTCGAGGTCGCGCCCGCGCTCGGGAGCGCTGCGCGCGCGGCGCCCACCGGCGCCGGGGCCGCCGCCGGCGCCACCGGCGGCACCGCCGAACAGGTTCGAGAGGATGTCGCTGAAGCTGCCGCCGTCGAAGCCGCCCGCGAACGAGCCGCCGCCGCCACCGCCACCGCCGAACGAGCTCTCGCCGCGATCGTAGGCCGCCCGCTTCTCCGGGTCCGACAGCAGGTCGTTGGCCTCGCTGACCTCCTTGAAGCGAGCCTCCGCCTTGGCGTCGTCGGGGTTGCGGTCAGGGTGGTGCTGGCGCGCGAGCTTGCGATAGGCCTTCTTGATCTCCGCCGCCGTCGCCTTGCGGTCGACGCCGAGGACCGTGTATGGGTCTTTGCGCGCAGCCATCAGTACGCGACCCCCTTACCCTGCGACGAGCACTCGCGCCGGGCGGATGAGGCCCCCGGCCAGCCGGTAGCCGGCCTGGTAGACCTCGACGATCTCGCCCGCCGCGCGGCCCTCGACGGGCTGCTGCGCGACGGCCTCGTGCACCTCTGGGTCGAACTGCTCCCCGGCCGCGCCGTAAGCCTCGATGCCGGCACGCTCGAGCGCCCCGAGCAGCTCGCGCTGCACGAGCCGCAGGCCCTCGATCAGCAGCGGGTCGGCGTCGGCGTCATCGGCGTGCGCGAGCGCGCGGTCGAGGTTGTCGAGCGCGGGCAGCAGCTCGCGCGCGAGGCGAGCCAGGCCGCGGCTCTCGGCCGCAAGCGCCTCGCGGGCGACGCGCTTGCGGTAGTTCTCGAAGTCGGCCTGGGTCCGCTGCGCGAGCGCGAGGTACTCATCGCGCTGCGCGGCCTTGGACTCGAGCTCGGAGAGCTCGGACGCCACGTCGTCGCCCTCGAGCACCTGGGCAGCGACGGCGTCCGCCATGATCTGCGCCTGCTTTTCTGCGGCGGGGCTCGGGCCGGACTGCTCCCTCACCCCAACCGCCGGCTCTTCAGCCATGGCTCAGGCGCTCGGCTCTTCGACAACCTCGGCGTCGATGACGTCCTCGTCGCTCGCGGACGCCTCGTCGCCATTGCTCGACCCGTTGCTCTCGGCCGCCTCGGCCTGCGCCTGCTGGGCGCGCTCGTACATCGCCTCGGAGACCTTGTGGAAGGCCGAGTTCAGCGCGTCGGTGCGATCGCGGATCGGCGCCGGGTCGTCTGACTCGAGCACCTCCCGCAGCGCCACGATCGCCGCCTCGATCTCCTCGCGCGAACCTGCGTCGACGCTGTCGCCCAGCTCCTTCAGCTGGCGATCCGCCTGGTAGGCGGCGTTCTCGCCGTTGTTGCGCGCCTCCGCGAGCTCGCGCGCGCGGCGGTCGTCGTCGGCGTGCGCCTCGGCGTCGGAGACCATGTTCTTGATCTCTGAGTCCGAGAGGCCCGAGCCGGCGCGGATCTCGATCTTCTGCTCCTTGCCGGTGCCGAGGTCCTTCGCGGACACGCTGAGGATGCCGTTGGCGTCGATGTCGAAGCCGACCTCGATCTGCGGGATTCCGCGCGGAGCCGGCGGGATGCCGGTCAGCTGGAACTTGCCGAGCGACTTGTTGTAGGTCGCCATCTCGCGCTCGCCCTGCAGCACGTGGATCTCGACCGAGGGCTGGTTGTCCTCGGCTGTGGAGAAGATCTCCGCCTTGCGGGTCGGGATCGTCGTGTTGCGCTCGATCAGCTTCGTGAACACGCCGCCCTTGGTCTCGATGCCGAGCGTCAGCGGTGTGACGTCGAGCAGCAGCACGTCCTTGACGTCGCCGGCGAGCACGCCGGCCTGGATCGCCGCGCCGACGGCCACGACCTCATCGGGGTTGACGCCGCGATGGGGATCCTTGCCGGTCAGCTCCTTGACCTTCTCCTGGACCGCGGGCATGCGCGTCATGCCGCCGACCAGCACTACGTGGTCGATCGCCGCCGCGCCCTTGTCCTTGGCGTCGGCCAGCGCCTGGCGCACCGGCGCCACGACGCGGTCGAGCAGATCGCCCGTCAGCTCGGCGAGCTTGGAGCGGGTCAGGCGCATGTCGAGGTGCTTGGGGCCCGACTGGTCGGCTGTCACGAACGGCAGGTTGATCTGTGTCTCCTGCGTCGTCGAGAGCTCGATCTTGGCCTTCTCGGCGGCCTCATACAGCCGCTGCAGCGCCATCGGGTCGCTCTGCAGGTCGATGCCCTGCGCCTTCTTGAACTCGCTCACGAGCCAGTCGACGATCGCCTTGTCGAAGTTGTCGCCGCCGAGATGGTTGTCGCCGGCGGTCGACTTGACCTCGAAGACGCCGTCGCCGATCTCGAGCACGGATACATCGAAGGTGCCGCCGCCGAGGTCGAAGACGAGGATCGTCTGGTCGGATTCCTTGTCGAGCCCGTAGGCCAGCGAGGCCGCGGTCGGCTCGTTGATGATGCGCTTGACGTCGAGGCCCGCGATCTTGCCCGCGTCCTTGGTCGCCTGGCGCTGGTCGTCGTTGAAGTAGGCGGGGACGGTGATCACCGCGGCGTCGACCGACTCGCCGAGATAGGCCTCGGCGTCGGCCTTCAGCTTCTGCAGGATCATCGCGCTGATCTCCGGCGGAGAGAACTCCTGGCCGTTGACCTCGACGCGCGCGTCGCCGTTCTTGCCGGCGATCACCTTGTAGGGGACGATCGACTCCTCTTCGCCGACCTCGCTCTCCTTGCGCCCCATGAACCGCTTGATCGAGAACACCGTGTTCTGTGGGTTGGTGACCGCCTGGCGCTTGGCGATCGTGCCGACCAGCCGCTCGCCGGATGCCGTGAAGGCCACCACGGACGGCGTCGTACGACCCCCTTCCGCGTTCTCGATGACGGTGGGCTCCCCGCCCTCCAACACGGCCATGCACGAGTTCGTCGTGCCGAGGTCGATACCGATCGTCTTACCCATCGCTTTGCTTCTCCTTTATCGTCTGCAACAAATCTGAGTCTCAGTATAGAAGATTTGTGCGTGGTGGTCAAATCCCCCGCCTGGGGGGTTGGCGCATGCGCCAACCCCGAGTCGGGTGCATGCACCCGACTCCGCCTGGGCGCATGCGCCCAGGCGCACAGCACCGCAGAAATCTCCCCAGGCGCAGCGCCGCCGCGACCGCTAGCGTCCGGTTCCGATGTCTGGCTTTGCAATGGCGCGACGCGACGGGGTGCTGATCGAGCGCCTCGGCGACGAGATCGTCCTCTACGACCGCGACGCGGACGTCGCCCATTGCCTGCAGGCAGCCGTCGCGGCCGTCTGGGAGCAGGCCGACGGAACCCGCAGCGAGGCGCAGATCGCCGCCGCCGCCGGCGTCGAGGAGCGCGAGGTGAGCGACGCCCTCGAGCAGCTGCGGCAAGCCGGGCTGCTCGACGAGCGTGAGCCCGGCCACACCCGGCGTGAGGCGACCAAGCGGATCCTTCGCACCGGCGCGCTCGCCGCCGCGGCACCACTGATCTACACCGTCGCGATCGCGCCCGCCGCGGCGATGGCCAGCGGCGACGTCTGCTTCACCGCCGCCACATCGTGCTTTGGCCAGAACGTCGACCAGGCGACCGCACAGGCGCAGGCCGACGAGGCCTGCAACACGCAGTGCCCGTACTGCGACGGCGGCGAGGGCGGGATCCAGGTCGGCCCGCCCGGCGACCAGACCTGGATCGTCACCGGCCTCTGCACCACCTGAGGCCGCCGGCACCGCACGCACGAGCGCGAGGTCGTGGGCGATCAGCTACGTCTCGGCGCCCGCGGGCGACGTCATCGCCCACGGCCAGCGTGGCCGATCAGCGCTCGCGTGCCGGTGAGCGCAGCGCCGTCCTGATCAGCGACTCGATCGCGAGGCCGCCGATCGCGGGACGCTCGGCGATCCGGGCGTGCTCGTCGATGTAGACCGCCGAGGGCGTCGCACGGACCTCGAGCGCCTCGGCCAGCTCCCGGCCCTCGGCGACCAGCAGTTCGGAGACGCCGAACTCCTCGGCGAAGGCGCGGTTGCGGTCGAGGTCGCCGGAGCTGACGGTCAGCACGCGCAGCGAGCCCGCCACCGTGCGCGACCAGCGCGCCAGGTTGGGCATCAGGCCGTGGCAGGCGGGGCAGCGCACGCCGACCTGCACGAGCAGGCTCGGGCGCCCGTCGCCGAGCAGGTCGGCGAGCGCGACGACCGATCCGTCAAGCGCGCGCAGCGCGACGTTGGGCACGACGCTGCCGAGGGCGAGGCCGTCGTCGGGGATCGCCGAGGGGCGGGCGCGCAGCGCGCGGTTCTCGCTCCACAGCGCCACCACCGCCGCCGCTGCCGCGCCAAAGCCCACGGCGGTCACGAGCAGCGCCGCGTCCTCGCCCGACAGCGCGGCCAGCGAGCGGCCCGGACCGCCGCCGGCGATCACCGCGGCGAACACGACGAGCACGCCGTTTCGCGCCAGCGTGCCCTGGCCGGCGGGCTCGGAGTGCAGCCGGCCGAAGCAGTGGCAGTCCGCCGCGGTGCCGCGGGCGAGCAGGCGCG
>JBEKSK010000081.1:0-9660 GCA_049517155.1 Solirubrobacteraceae bacterium | reverse complement strand
CGCGGAGGTGGTGCGGATCGCGATCGTGGGCAAGTACGTCGAGCTCGAGGACGCCTATCTGTCGGTTGCCGAGGCGCTACGCCACGCCGGCTTCCGCGAGGGCTGCGGGATCGAGATCGATTGGGTCGACTCCGAGCCACTGGTCGGCGGAGCCGCCGAGCGGCTGGCCGAGGCCGACGGCATCCTGATCCCCGGCGGCTTTGGTAGCCGCGGCTTCGAGGGCAAGATCGAGGCGGCGCGCTTTGCGCGCGAGAGCGGCGTTCCGTACCTCGGCATCTGCTTCGGGATGCATGTCGTCGTCTGCGAGTTCGCGCGCCACCAGGCCGGCATGGAGGGCGCGAACTCGACCGAGTGCGACCCCGAGACGCCCTACCCGGTGATCGACCTGCTGCCCGAGCAGAAGGAGATCGTGGACCTCGGCGGGACGATGCGCCTGGGAGCGACGCCGATCAAGCTGCACGAGGGCACCCGAGCGCGTGAACTCTATGACGAGGCCGTCATCTACGAGCGCCACCGCCACCGCTATGAGGTCAACAACACGCTGCGCAGGCGGCTCGAGGCGGCCGGACTCGTGATGTCGGGAACGACGCCCGACGAGCGTCTGGTCGAGATCGTCGAGTTGCCGGATCACCCGTTCTATGTCGCCTCGCAGTTTCACCCCGAGTTCAAGTCTCGTCCTGAGCGCCCGGCGCCCCTGTTTCGCGAGTTCGTAGGCGCGGCGCTGGTGCGCTCGCGCGCGCAGTCCGCCGTCGGCTCGTGACGGTAGCCAGCGAGGCGGAGCGCCGCCGGCTGCACGAGACTTTCGCGGCGCTGTGCGCCATCGCGAGCCCATCCGGGCAGGAGCGAGCCTGCGCACAGGTGGTCAGCTCGCAGCTGCAGGCCCTGGGAGTCAGTGTCAGCGAGGACGGCGCCGGCGAGGCCGTGGGGGGGGACTGCGGAAACCTGCTCGCGCGCATCCCGGGTAGCGGCGATCGGTGGCTGCTGTTCTGCGCACATCTCGACACGGTGCCGGTCGCAGCCCCGCCGCAGCCGGTGGTCCGCGACGGTGCCTGGCAGAACGCCAACGAGGCGATCCTCGGCGCCGACAACAAGGTCGCGGTTGCCGCGATGCTGGTGCTCGCGCAGCGGCTCGCGGCGGCGCCCGCCGAGGTCGGCGTGGAGCTGCTGTTCACGGTCGGGGAGGAGCTCTCGCTCGCGGGCGCCAAGGAGTTCGAGACCGGCGTGCTGCGCAGCGGCCTCGGCTACGTGTTCGACAGCGCCTCGCCGGTCGGGGGTGTCGTGGTGGCTTCGCCGACGCATTACCGGGTCGCTGCAGAGCTTCGCGGCGTCGCCGCGCACGCCGGCGTGCGCCCTGAGAACGGGCGTAGCGCGATCCTCGCCGCGGCGCGCGCGATCGCCAACATGCGCCTCGGCCGGATCGACGCGCAGACGACGGCGAACATCGGGCTCATCTCCGGCGGCAGCGCCGCGAACGTCGTGCCCGACCGCTGCCGGATCGTCGGCGAGGCGCGCAGCCTCGAGGCGGCGCGAGCCGAGCAGCTCGCGAGCGAGCTCGTCGAGTGCCTCACCGATGCCGCCAACGACCCCGAGTGCGAGTGCGACCTCGACGTCACGCTCGAGCGCCAGTTCGAGGGCTACCGCGTGCGACCGTCGAGCGTCGAGGTGGCGCTCGCGTTCGATGCCCTGCGCGACTGCGGACATGATCCGGCGCCGACGACGAGCGGCGGCGGCAGCGACGCGAACGCGCTGCGCTCCCGCGGCCTCGCGGTGTTGAACCTCGCGAACGGCACCGAGCGCAACCACGAGCCCGGCGAGCGTGTTTCGACATCCGCGCTCGAGGCGATCCTCGACGTGGCGTTCGCGTTGGTGGAGCGAGCCGGGCGATAGCGGCGGACTCGCATGGCGCTGGCCGCCGGCCGCTGGCGGGTGGCGTGTGAGTCGCCCGCGCCGGGTGTGTCGTAGGCTCCGCGGCGTGGTGATCGCGGCATGATCGAGCCCGACGGCGCAGAGTTGCGCGTGCTCGGTGCGCTGATCGAGAAGCAGCGCACCACCCCCGACACCTATCCGCTCTCGCTGAACGGGCTGCGGCTCGCCTGCAACCAGTCGACCGGCCGCGACCCGGTCGTCGACTACGACGAGGACACGATCCGCGATGCCATCGCCCGGCTCGTGCGCCGCGGCTGGGCGCGTCTGGCCAGCGGTCCCGGCAGCCGCGCGACGAAGTACCGCCACCTGCTCGATGAGGCGCTCTCGCTCGACGGCGCCCAGCTATCTGTGCTTGCCGTGCTGCTGTTGCGCGGCCCGCAGACGCCAGGCGAGCTGCGGGCGCGAACCGATCGCCTGCACCAGTTCGCCACGCTCGACGAGCTCGACACACTGCTTGAGGCTCTGGCCGGGCGTCGGCTGATCGTCCGCTTTGACCGTCGGCCCGGCCAGAAGGAGGCGCGCTGGCACCTCACGGAGCAATTCGGCGGGTCCTCGGGCGGGGAGGCTCAGTCGGGTGTGTTCGCGTCCGAGCCCGGCGAGGTGCAGCTCGCGGCCGACGCCGCGCCGCCCGCGACCGACGCCGCGCCGCTCGCCGCGGGTGAATTGGAGGCACGCGTCACGGCGCTCGAACGCGACCTCGGCGCCCTGCGTGACCTGGTCGCGCAATTGCGTGCGCAGCGCGGCTAGAGGGGACACCCTCCGCGGCGCGAACGTTGCGCAATGGCAACCACCGTCGCACCGCCCCGTGCATTCGAACAGCTGGTGCTCGATTTCCTCGCCTACCTCGAGTTTGAGCGCGGACTGTCGCGCAACACGCTCGAGGCCTACCGGGCCGACCTGCTTCAGTTCGGTGCCTATCTCCAGGCCCACGATCAAGACGTGCTGGACGCCGGTCACGCCCAGCTCGCAGGCTTTCTCAGCGACCTTGCGCATGGATCAGCCGGGCGAGCGCCGGTGGCTGCGGCGACCCTCCAGCGCAAGACGGCTTGCCTGCGCTCCTTCTACCGCCACCTGCGCCGCGAGGGCACGATAACCCACGACCCGACCGCGGAGCTCCATGGCCCGCGGAAGACCCAGAAGCTGCCGGAGGTGCTCAGCCGCGACGAGGTCAACCGCCTGCTCGGCGCGCCGCAGGGTGTCTCGCCGGCCGCCCTGCGCGACCGCGCGCTGCTCGAGATCCTCTATGCCTGCGGCCTGCGCGCGTCAGAGGCTGTTGGCCTGGCGCTCGAGGACCTCAGTCTGGACGACGCCTTCCTGCGCGCCCGCGGCAAGGGGTCCAAGGAGCGTCTGGTCCCGATCGGACGCGAAGCGGTCGGGGCCCTGCGTGCCTACATGAGCAACTCGCGGCCGGTGCTCGTCGGCCTGCGCCCCGAGCGACACGTATTCGTCAATCGCCGCGGCGGCGGGCTCAGCCGCCAGGGCCTCTACAAGATCGTCCAGGGCTATGCCCATGCGGTCGGACTGGGCGACCGCATGAGTCCGCACACGCTCCGTCACACCTTCGCCACCCACCTTCTTTCCGGCGGCTGCGATCTACGCACGTTGCAGGAGATGCTCGGGCACGCCGACATCGCCACGACCCAGATCTACACGCACCTGTCGACCGAGCGGCTGCGTGACGTCTACTTCGACGCGCATCCGCGCGCACACGAATGAGGGGTAGGCCTTAAGCTCACTCGTCGGGACATGCAGCGGCGCGCTTTCGTTCTCGTGATCGACGCCTGCGGTGTGGGCGAGTCGCCCGACGCTGCGCGCTGCTACGGCGGCGGCGCCGGCACGCTCCGCCGCGCGGCGCACGCGGTTGCGGGTCTCGAGCCGGAGGCTTTCGGCCGCCGCGCGCTCGCCAAATTCTCGCGCTGCCGCGCTCGGCCGGAAGGCCGCTCGTTGATCGCGCATGCCTGAGCTCCCCGAGGTCGAAACCGTGCGCCGCCAGCTTGCGCCGGAGGTGGTCGGGACGACGATCACCGCGCTTGAGATCCGCGACCCGAGGTGGTGTGACCCGCTGGCGCCCGCGGAGTTCGCCGACGTGGTGGTTGGGCGTCGGGTTACGCAGCTGCGCCGGCGGGGAAAGTACCTGGACTGGGTGCTCGAGGGAGACGTGCATCTGCTGATGCACCTGCGCATGACGGGGACGCTCCTGCTCGACCCCGTGCAGGCTCCGGTGCACACCCGCGTCGTGCTGACACTCGACGGCGAGCGCCTACTGCTGTTCGTCGACCCGCGACGCTTCGGTACCGGCCAGCTCGCGATCGGCACCGAGGCGCTCACTGCGTTCTTCGCAGGGCGACTGGGGGTCGAGCCGTTCGACGCGGCTTTCACGCCGGCGCTCCTGCGCGAGCTTGCGCGGGGGCGCCAAGGAGCGGTCAAGTCGTTTCTCCTCGACCAGCACATGATCGCGGGGATCGGAAACATCTACGCGGACGAGGCGCTGTTCCGCGTCGGCGTTCATCCGCTACGCGCGGCGGGCGCGCTGAAGCCGGCGCAGTACGCGCGGCTCCGCGACGCGATCCGCGAGGTGCTGACCGCGGGAATCGACGCAAACGGCGCGTCGATCGACGACTTCCGCCACCTCGACGGCGCGCGCGGCAGCTTCCAGGACCGATTTCTCGTGCACCGCCGGGAGGGCGAGCCCTGCACGGTCTGCGGAACGACGATCCGCAAACTGGTGGTGGGGGGGCGCGGAACCTACGTCTGCGTGCGCTGCCAGCCGGTGCCGCGCGGTGCCCGCGCGAGCGCCCGAGGCGTTCGCGGGACGGCAGCTGCGCCGCGTGCGACTAGCGCGCCAGCAACTCGGCCAGGAGCCCAGACTTCTCGGCCACCACGAGCTCGCTGAAGCCGCCGACCAGCTGATCGCCGATGATGACCTGCGGGAACGTCATCATGCCTGTGCGCTTCGCAAGCTCGGCGCGGCCATCGGCGTCCTTGGCGAGGTTGATCTCGTCGTAGTCGAGCCCGCGTTTGCCGAGCAGCGCCTTCGCCTGGCGGCAGAATCCGCACGGCTCAGTCGTATAGAGGGTGACCTTGTTCATTACTTCACAATGTATAGCATGAGCGGACCGGTCAAGACCGAGGCGATCGTCCTGCGTTCGCTGCGCTACGGCGAGGCCGACCGGATCCTGCATCTCTACACGCCCGGGCGCGGGCGCCTCGCCGCGATCGCCAAGGGAGTGCGCCGCACGCGCAGCCGCTTCGGCGGCAGGCTCGAGCCCTACACACGCGCGCGCTTGATCTGTCACGAGGGCCGCGGCGAGCTGCTCACCGTGACCTCCGCCGAGACACTGGACGCGCACGCCGGGCTGCGCGACCAGGCCGCTACGCTCGACAGTGCGGACCGCGCGTGCGACGCGGTTGCCCGTGTCTTCGAGACCGAGGAACCACACCCCGCCGTGTACAACCTGCTGGCCAACGAGCTGGCGCTGCTCGCCGCCGACGCCACGAAAGCCGGCCACGCAAACACGCTCGCCTTCCGTCTCAAGCTGCTCGTGGCCGCCGGGTTGGCGCCGTCGCTCGGTGCCTGCGCGTCGTGCGGATCGCCCGAGCACCTCGTCGGCTACTCCCCCCAGGCGGGCGGCGTGGTCTGCAACGCGTGCGAGGCAGCCTCGTTCCCGATCGCGCCCGAGACCTATGAGTTCCTGACCGCATCTCTGGCGAGCTCCCTGGCACAGACCCCCGCCGCATCCGCGCGGGCGTTGCGTGAAGCCGAGCGCGCGATCGGCGAGACGCTCGAGCACCACGCTCACCTACGCCTGCGACCGGCGGTGCTGCGATGAGCGTGGCAGCGGCTTTCCAGGAGCGCATGCGAGCCCGTGAGGCGAGCGAGCTCTCGTCGCTGGCGACACTGTCATATCCCGCCCGCCGCAACGTGTCGGAGCCGGACTGCGGCTTGCGCACGCCGTTCCAGCGCGACCGTGACAGGATCGTTCACGCGAAGGCCTTTCGCCGCCTGAAGCACAAGACCCAGGTGTTCGTGGCGCCCGAGGGCGACCATTACCGTACGCGCCTCACGCACACGCTCGAGGTCACCGGGATCTCGCGCACCGTCGCTCGCGCGCTGTCGCTGAACGAGGACCTCGCAGAGGCGATCGGCCTCGGTCACGACCTCGGCCATCCGCCGTTCGGGCACATCGGCGAGGACGTACTCGACCGCTGCCTGCGCGAGCGCTTCGGCGGAGCCTTTCACCACTGGGAGCAGTCGCTGCGCGTGGTCGACTCGCTGGAGCGCGACGGACGCGGCCTGAACCTGACCGAGCAGGTGCGTGACGGCATCCTCTGCCACTCGGGGCGGGCCGCTTCGCCGGCGACGCTCGAGGGCTCCATCGTGCGGATCACGGACCGCTTCGCCTACCTCAATCACGACATCGACGACGCGGTCCGGGCGGGCCTGCTGGATGCCGCGAAGTTGCCGGCGGAGGCGATCGCAGTACTCGGCGACAGCGGCTCGGCGCGGATCGACGCGCTCGTTCATGACCTCGTCGAGCACTCCGCCGCGGCCGGCGAGATCGTCCAGGGCGAGCAGGCGGCGCACGCGATGTCGAACTTGCGAGACTTCATGTTCGAACACGTCTATCTCGGTCCCACCGCGCGACGCGAGCATTCCAAGATCGAGACCGTGATCCGGCGCCTGTTCGACCATTACTGCTCGAGCCCGCAGCTGCTCCCGCCCTCTGACGAGCCGCTGGCCACGCGCGTGACCGATTACATCTCCGGCATGACCGATCGCTATTGCATCCGCGTGTTCGAGGAGCTCGCCGTGCCAAGGGCATTCGGGCTCTGATGGCGCGCTACACCGCGGACTCCAAGGAGCGCGTCCGCGACGCGGTCGACATGGTCGATCTGGTCGGGTCGCGGACGGAGTTGCGCCGCTCCGGGGCCGACGCCTACATTGGCCTGTGCCCGTTCCATGACGAGCGCACGCCGTCATTCAGCGTCCGCCCGTCAGGCAAGGTCTACTACTGCTTCGGTTGCCAGGCGGCCGGCGACGCCTTCAGCTTCGCGATGGAGACGGAGGGACTCGAGTTCGTCGGCGCGATGGAATTCCTGGCGGATCGCTACGGGGTGAGTTTGGAACTGGCGCAGGAGGACCCGCGAGCCGCCGACGAGCGTCGGCGCACCGCTCGCTTGCTCGAGCTGCTCGACCGAACCTGCTCCTACTACGAGCGCGTCCTGTGGGAGCACGCCGAGGGGGCTGCCGCGCGCGAATACCTGGCCGGCAGGGGTCTTGACGAGTCGACCCTGCGCGAGTTCCGCGTCGGCTTCGCGCCAAGTCCCTGGGATCGCGTTCTGCTGGGGTCACGCCGCAGCGGTTTCACCGAGGCCGAGTTGCTCGCAGCCGGCGTCGTGCAGCGCTCGCGGGAGCGCCAAGGAAGCGTCTATGACCGCTTCCGCCGCCGGATCACCTTCCCACTGTGCGATCAGCGGGGACACGTGCTCGGCTTCGGCGCTCGCGCAATGAGCCCCGAGCAGCAGCCGAAATACGTCAACAGTGCCGACGGTGTCGTCTACCACAAGGGTCGCCACCTGTTCGGCACGCACCTCGCACGCTCGCACGCCGCGAAGGCCGGGTCGATCGTGTTGTGCGAGGGCTATACCGACGTCATCGCGGCGCACCAGTCGGGCTTGCGCAACTGCGTCGGCCTGATGGGCACCGCGCTGACCGAGGATCAGGTCTCGGCTCTCGCTCGGCTGGCACCCACGGTGGTGCTGGCACTCGACGCCGACGGCGCCGGTCAGGAGGCGATGATGAAGGTGGCCGGCGTTGCCACGAAGCAGCGTTTCGAACTGCGCGTCGCCGCGCTTCCACCAGGCAGCGATCCGGCGGACGTGCTGGAGCGCGATGGGCCTGAAGCCGTGGCGGCGCTGCTCGGCGCGTCTGTGCCGTTCGTGCGCTTCCGGGTCGAGCGGATCCTCGGCGGCGGCGACCGAGACTCGCCAGAGGGTCGCGACCGCATCCTTGAGCATCTGCGGCCCGTATTCGCTCAGCTCGGACCGGGCGCGATGCGCGAGGAACTGCAGCGGGAGGTCGTCAGCCGGCTGAGCATCTCGGAGAAGCTCGTCGAGCGTCTGCTCGCCGGCCAGGCCGGGTCCGGGGAGAACGGCGATCGCGGGCGGGCGCAGACCCAGCTGGATGCCGGCGAACGCACCGAGCGAGCCTTCCTCGAACTGTGCATCGCGCTGCCCGAGCGCGGGGGCGAGCTGCTTGGCGGACTTGATGGCGACAGCGTTTTCGAGAGCCCGCTCCTGCGCGCCGCCGCGGCGCACCTGCGAACCCATCTGCGTTCGCCGACGGCCGAAATCGACGACGGCGAGCTCGCCGTGCTGCTGGCGGAGCTCTCGGTCCGGGCGGCCGTGCTTACGCCGGTGGCCGCTGAGCTCGAGGTCGAGCGCTGCCAACTCGAGTTGGCGCGGGTTGGGCGCGAGATCGCGAGCGCGCGCGGCGCCGGCAGGGGAGGCGTGACCGCGCTTCAGCGCGAGCGCGAGGTTCTCAAGCAGGAGCTCGAACGCTGGCTCGCGCAGGCGCTGCAAGAGACCGACGCTCCCCGCGACTGACCGACGCTCCCCGCGACTGACCGCCGCAACCCGCTCCGGCGCCGCGTGCGGGTGCGCTCCAACCGCGAACGCGCACAGCTGCCGACCTGCGCGAGGGCGCGCTTGTGTGGTCTAATTGTCCCGCCGAGGTGGAGGCGGGTGTTGCCGGCCTTCCCGGGTGGCCCATTCCGGGGTAGCTCAATTGGCAGACGCGCTCGACTGTTAATCGAGAGGTTGTGGGTTCGAGTCCCACCCCCGGAGCTCACGCCGCGCCGGCTCTGCCCAGACCCGCCGGCCGCGAACGCGGGCCAGCGCCTGCGACCGGCGCCGGCGGTTCAGCGGCACCCCCTGGCGTCGCGCCCGGTGGCGATCACCATCGCCAGCAGCAACCGCACGCCAGCGTGGGCGGTCCCAGTCAACGTCGCGCCGTTGTTGGTCCCATTGGCGCTCGTGAAGGAGTCCGTGACGGCACCGGCGGCGCGGCCGAACACCTCATAGCGGACTCCTTGCGGGAAGCCCGGGCCGAACCCGCCCTCAACGTTGAAGTCGACGTAGTCGCCCTTGACGACGCAGAGGTGCGCGAACTTGAACGCCGTCACCGTGGACGGCGACGCGCCCTGGCCGCAGATCGGCATGTTCAGCGGACCGGTCGTGAGCTTCACGCTCACCGAGCCGCCGGTGCCCGGGGTGAGCGTCTGGATGTGGATCTGCGTCAGCGGCAGCTGGCCCGTCGGCGCGGGACGGGCGCAGCCTCGCACGCTGACGAGTTCCACCAGGCCGCGCGTGTGAATCTGGGCCGAGCCGCCGCCCTTGCGCGCGGTCAGCCAGAACGCGGTGTCGACAGGCTCCGGGAGGGAGATCGTGGCCGCTGAACCAAGCCCGCCGGCCTTGAGCAGAGCCGCACCGCTCACGCTCGCGGCGACGAGTACGAAAACCGTCGCCAGCAGCCCAACGAAGGCGCCAGTTCGAAGTCGTTTGCGATCGTCGCGCATGCGGCTCCTCTCCTTGTCCGTGAAAAGCGCCGCGTCGGCCCGCAGAACGCTCGAACCGCCAAACGCGGTCATAGGAGCCTAACGCTCCCCAGGCCTGGCGTCCATGCTTCGCAGTCGCGCGCAGCTTGACCGGGCGAGCGCGAGCCACCGTGTTGAG
>JBEKSK010000080.1:0-9710 GCA_049517155.1 Solirubrobacteraceae bacterium | reverse complement strand
GCCGGCCGGATGCACCACCTCGGCGTCGGCTCCAAACACGCACGCAAACGCGTCCTCGCGCTCGCCGACGACCACCGCATCACCGTCACCGACCTCACCACCGGCGAGGTCCTCTCGGCGCACCTCATCGAGCCTGAGAAGACCTACTGGCGCAACCAAAACAAAGAGCCCGGCCGATGGCCGGGCTCCTAAAACGAGACCCATGTCCCGCGACACCTGAGACACATGTCCCGAGACATCACACCAAGCCGGAGATGGGACTCGAACCCATGACCTATCGCTTACAAGGCGATTGCTCTACCAGCTGAGCTACTCCGGCGAATGGCGCAGAGGCTAATGGTTGCCGCGGCCCGGACGGCGCCGCCGTCACGGGTGGCTCCAGGGGGCCCGCAGGCTGGGCGACCCCGGGTTTGGTTGTAACGCGACGGCCGCCGGCGGGTATCTGGGATATGGCCGTCAACTCCCTCGGCGAGTACCACTCGCGCGCCCTGGACCGGGGCGTGAGCATCGCGCTCTACGTCGTCGTGCGCGGGATCCTCCAGCCCTTCTTCCACATCTACTTCCGCATGCGGCGTCTCGGCATGGAGCATGTGCCGAATCGCGGGCCGGTCATCTTCGCCGCCAACCATCGCAGCTTCCTCGACCCGTTCGTGATCGGCACGCTGACCCGGCGGCCGGTGTACTACGTGGCGAAGAAGGAGCTGTTCGCGCATCCCGTGGTTGGCTGGCTGCTCAACCGGTTGGGGGCGTTCCCGATCGACCGGGGCGCCGGCGATCAGCAGGCGATGGAGACCGCGCGTGCGATCCTCGAGCGGGGCGACTGTGTGGTGATCTTCCCCGAGGGCACCCGGACTCGCCCGGGGCCCCTTGGTCACCCCCGCCGCGGCGTCGGACGCCTTGCGCTGCAGACCGGCGCGCCGGTCGTCCCGGTCGCTGTGTTCGGCACCGAGGCGGTGCGGCGCGGCTGGCGGATCCGGCCACACCGGGTGACGCTGCGCTGCGGCCGCGCGCTGTCGTTTCCCCGAGTCGAGGAGCCGACGCCCGCTGAGGCGGCGGCAGTCACCGACCGCATCTGGCCGTGTGTCGTGCTCCAGTGGGACTGGCTCGGCGGCAAGATGCCGGAGCGCCACCAGGCGCCGCTGGCGGTTGCACACCAGCCCCTGACGGTGTCGTGAGCGCAGCGGGGTAGGCTCCGCATGTGGCGCAGACCGACGATCGCAAGGCTGCCCTCGACGCAGACTTCAGCGAGCTCTACCGAGCGCATCTGCGCGACGTGTACAGCTACGCCTACTACCGGGTGGGCAACCACCACGACGCCGAGGACCTCACCGAGCAGACCTTCCTGCAGGCGTACCGCCACTTCGAGCGCGCCCAGCGCGAATCCGACGGGCGGCCGCTGCGACCGTGGCTCATCCGCATCGCACACAACCTCGCGGCCAACCTCTACCGCGACCGCTCGCGCCGGCCGCAGAGCCCGCTCGATGAGAATTCGCCGCTCGCCGCGCCGCACTCGACCGAAGACCTCGTCAGCGGCCGAGATGAGCTGGCGCGCGTGCTCGAGGGCGTCACGCAGCTCCCCGACGACCGCCGCGAGGCGCTGATCATGCGCTTCGCGCTCGGCATGGACAATCGAGAGATCGCCCGTGCGCTGGGGCGCACCGACGGCGCGACGAAGGTGCTGATCCACCGTGCGATCAAGCAGCTCTCGGAGATCGTCGCCGACGTTGTGCAGGAGGGGATCGATCAATGAGCAGCTCCGGCGAGGGGCAGCCGATCGGCGCCGGCGGAGCGGGCCGCCCGATGCCCGCCGGCAGCGACGTCGAGGGCCTGCTGCGGCGTGCGCTGGCCCCGGTCGAGCCGCCCGCCGACCTCTCCGCGCGGTTGCGCGGCAGGCTGCAGAACATCCGCGAGGTCGCCGCCGAGGAGCTCGAGGGCTGGGAGCTCGCGGCGATGCGCGATCCGCGCAACTGGGTGCGCCCGGCGATCGCGGTGGTCGGCGGCGCCGCGGCCGGTGCCGGCCTGTTGCTGCTCGGCGTGCACCAGCGCCGCCGCTCGCGCTCGCGCTCGCGCGATTTGCTCGAGCGCGCCGAGCGCACGGCGTCCGATGTTGCGAGCGGCGCCCGCAAGATCTTCAAACACCGCTGATCCAATGACGCGCGTGGCGCGTACACAACGGAACGATGCCGCTGCTGCCAAGACACCGCGGGTCCCCCAGCGCAGCCGGACTGCGTGAACTGGCCGACGAGGATCTGATGGCGCTTGTGCGCCACGGCGAGGCGCGTGCGTTCGAGGTGATTTACGACCGCCACTGCGGCGTGGCCTTCTCCCTCGCCTACCGGATGTGCGGCACGCGCTCGGCGGCGGAGGACGTCGTGCAGGAGTCCTTCCTGTCGGCTTGGCGCAGCGGCGCACGCTACGACCGTAGCCGCGGCAGTGTGCGCACCTGGGTGCTCGGCATCGTCCACAACCGCGCGATCGACTCGCTGAGGCGTGGCCACGACCGTCGCCGCGCCAGCGACGAGGGCATCGAGGAGCGATTCGAGGCACCCGAGCGCACCGAGATCGAGGTGGCCCGCCGGGACGAGGCGCGGGAGATCCGCGCGGCGCTCGACGAGTTGCCCGAGGACCAGAGCCGGGTGATCGAGCTCGCCTTCTACGGCGGTTACACGCACACCGAGATCGCTGCGATGCTGGACGCACCCGTGGGGACGATCAAGGGACGGATGCGACTCGGGATGGACAAGCTGCGCCACTCACTTGAGGGTGCCGGGGTCGTGATCGCTGGATGAGCGAGCACGACCGCTTCCGCGACGAATGCGGCGCCTATGTGCTCGGGGCACTCGAGGAGCATGAGGCGGCGGCGCTGCGCGAGCACCTCGAGTCCTGCGTGCTCTGTCGCGACGACGTCGAGCGCCTCGGCGCCGTGGCTGAGGTGCTCGGCCTGGGCGTGCCGCCGCTCGTGCCGCCGGCCGAGCTCCGCGAACGCGTGCTCGACACGGTCAGGGCCGAGGCGGCGCTGTTTGAGGCGGCGAGCCCGCGGCGGCCGCAACGGCGCCGCTGGCCGGCTCCGGCGCTGCGCCCGCTCGGCGTCCTCGTCGGCGCCTCGCTGGCGCTGGGGATCGCGGTCGGGGCGCTCGTGATCGCTCCCGGTGCAACCACCACGCGCGTCGTCCCCGCCGCCGTGGCCCCCGCGTCGCGCTGGCACGCCGCGCATGCGCCGGCGGCACTGCTGCGCGAGAGCGGCACCCAGGGCGAGCTGGTGCTGAGCGGCCTGCCGCCGGCGCCGCGAGCGCGGATCTATGAGGTCTGGATCGAGCGTGACGGACGCGCGCAGCCAACTTCCGCACTGTTCAACGCGACCTCCGCGGGGACCGCAACCGTCGCGGTCCCCGATCTCGCCGGCGCCAGCGCGGTGCTGGTCACCGCCGAGCGCCTCGGCGGCGCGAGCACACCGACGATGAAGCCGCTGGTCGTCGCGACGCTCAGCTGAGCGCGGCTGCGCTGCGTGGGCCGACGCCGCCGGCGTTCGCCGTCGCCTCGCTGGGGCGCTGACCCCGCCTCCTGGTAGCGTGGGATCCCATGGCGACCTGCTACCGCCACCCCGGTCGCGAGACCGCCGTCGCCTGTTCGAACTGCGGCAAGCCGATCTGCCCGGACTGCATGACGACCTCGCCGGTTGGAATGCGCTGCCCGGAGTGCGCCCGCCAGACGACGAAGGTCCGCACGATCCGCGCCGCCGGCTCGCACCGCGGGCACGAGGCGACGCTGGCGCTGATCGCGATCAACGTGATCGTCTTCCTCGCCGAGGGCAGCAGCGCCTACACGCTCACCGGCGACGTCAACATCAACACTTCGGTCTTCTACCACGGGCTGCTCTACGGGCCGTTCATCGAATTCAGCCACCAGTACTACCGGCTGCTGACGAGCGGATTCCTGCACTTCGACATCCTCCACATCGGCCTGAACATGTACGTCCTTTTCTGGGTCGGACGGCTGCTCGAGCCGGCCATCGGCAAGCCGAGGTTCCTGGCCATCTATTTCACAGGTCTGCTCGCAGGCTCACTCGGCGTGCTGATCGTCTCGCCGACGAACCCCACCGCCGGAGCCTCGGGTGCGATCTTCGGGTTGCTGGGCGCCGCGTTCTGGGAGGCGCACAGCCGTGGTGCTGAAGCGCTGCGAAACCAGCTCGTGCTGCTGATCATCATCAACCTGGTCCTCACACTCGGCATCTCAGGCATCTCGATCGGTGCGCACATCGGTGGCCTGATCGGTGGTGGCTTGGCCACGCTCGCGTTCCAGCAGGGAGATCGAATGCGCTCGGCGCTGATCGGCTACGGGGGATGCTTCGCACTCGCCGCGATCGCGGTCGCCGCCTCGGTCCTCGTCGCGAACGGCATCGCGCTGCCGCCGGGTGGCGGATAGTGACTACGTGCACGGCGCACCGGGCTCACCGTCGCCGCAACCCGCAGACCACCACATGCAACCACTGAGCGATGAACAGATAGAGGCAGGCCTGGCCACACTCGGTCCGGCTTGGCGGCGCGGCGACGATGAGATCGTCGCCGACTTCGAGTGCGAGGACTTCGCGGCGGCGATCGCGTGGGTCGACCGCATCGCCGCGGCGGCCGAGGCCGCCGACCATCACCCGGACATAATGGTTCACGCCTATCGGCGGCTGAAGATCACGCTCGCGACCCATGCCGCCGGCGGGCTCACCGAGCGCGACTTCGCGCTTGCCCGCACGATTGACGCTCTCGCCCCCCGCTAGCGTTGCCCGGCGCCGGCACGCGCGAGAACGAAACGGCCCCGCGGAGGCGACTGCGTTGCCTGCTACCGTTGAGCGCCTCAGCGCCGACCGATGAACGACGAACCTCCTCGAAGTAGCCGCGCTGCGGACCGGCCGTGAACTGGCTCCTGGTCGCCGCCGCCGCGGTGCTGATCGCGCTCAACGCGTTCTTCGTGATCGCCGAGTACTCGCTCGTGCGGGCGCGCCACTCCCGCATGGAGCTGGCGGCCGAGCAGGGCCTGCGCGGAGCAAAGCTCGCGCTGCGCCAGCTCGAGCACATCAACGAGTACATCTCGACCTGCCAGGTCGGCAACACGATGGCCTCGATCGGCATCGGCGCGGTCGGCGAGCCGGCGCTCGCGCACCTCCTGAAGGGGGCGCTGGGCAACGGCGTCGGCCACGGCGTGGCGATCGTGATCGCGGCGGCGGTCGCCTACCTGCTGATCACAAGCACCCAGATCACGGCCGGCGAGATGGTCCCCAAGCTCTACGCGATCGACCGCGCCGAGCGCGTTGCACGCCTGATCTCGCGGCCGCTGCAATGGTTCCGGGTCCTCTTCAACCCGTTCATCATCTCGCTGACGGTGGCGTCGAACGCGATGCTCGGCGTGCTCGGAGTCGACCCGGAGCGCCGGATCGCGCGGGGCGGTTCCCCCGATGAGCTCAAGCGCCTGATCCGCGACTCGCAGGCGGGCGGCATGCTCGAGGCGAACGAGGCGACGATGCTCTCCGGTGTCTTCCATCTGCACGAGCAGGAGGCGCGCCAGGTGATGACGCCGATCCCGGCGGTGGTCACGGTCGACATCAGCGAGGATGTGCAGACCGCCCTGCGGCGGTGCATCGAGTCGGGCCACACGCGCCTGCCGGTCACCGAGGATGAGAATCAGGACCGCATCCGCGGTGTCGTGCACGCGACCGGGCTGGCTCGGCGGCTGCTCGACATCGGGCCGAAGGCAGCGATCGGTCCGCTCGTCCGCGACGCGCCGATCGTGCCCGAGACCAAGCCGCTCGACGACCTGCTCGCGGAGCTGCAGCGCCAGCGGACCGCGATGGCGATCGTCGCCGACGAGTACGGGCGCGTGGTCGGGATCGTGACGATCGAGGACATCGTCGAGGAGGTCGTCGGGGAGATCACCGACGAGACCGACGCGGCGGGTGGCGATGTGCGTCACATGCCGAGCGGGGACTGGTTCGTCCGCGGCCATGTCCCGGTCGCCGACCTCGAGGACTACGGCATCGAGCTGCCGAGCGACGACGCCTACAACTCGATCGGGGGACTCGTCTTCAACGACCTCGGCCGCCTGCCCAAGCGCGGCGACAAGGTCGACGTCGACGGCTACGAGCTGCGCGTCGAGTCGGTGCGCGAGAACCGCATCGTGCTCGTGCGTGTGCGCGAGCACCGCCAGGCGGCGGGCGTCGAGGAGCGCGCGGAGGCCTGAGCGCCCGGCGCGTCGCCCAAGAGAGCCATAACCGCGGGCGCGACACTGCCGGGCACCCGTCCGGATCCGGCTCGTTAACGCCCGACGCCCCGGGGGGTAGGCGGGGCGTCGGGAACTGCGGGGAGGAGGTGCGGTTGCGAGAGATATGTGTCGCGTGAGGGAGTATGCGTCGCAGGGCTCAAGCCGACCTAAAAGGTGTCATAAGACTTCCTCAATCTTGCGCAGGCGCCGTCGCGGGCCGCTCAGCGCGCCACTGCACCGTCGGCGACGAGGCGCTCGCGCAGCGCGGCGGCGATCGCGTCGAGGTCGCCGAAGCGAACCTCGTCGCTGAAGCTGAAGGTCCGGTCGCCCTCGTCCACCCCGACGCTCACTCCCAGCGAAAGCCGGTAGCGGACGGCGCCGGCTCGAGCGGACTGCCCGCAAGTTCCGCCGGCAGCGGGTCGAGGTTGTAGCCGGCGGGCGCCACGTCGTTTGGGGTGTCGGGGTGAAACAGCGACGCCAGGTACTGGATCTGGCCGCGGCCGACGCCGAGCTCGGTCTGGCCGCCGCCGTAGTTGGCGATCCCCTCGGCGCCGCAGTGGTCGTAGAAGTCAAGCAGCGCGCGCAGCGTGCCGAAGCGCGAGGGCTTCACGTTCAGCATCTTCGGCGCGAACGCCAGCGCCTCAACGTCCGCGACGGAATGGATCGGCGCGTCCCAGGTGATCCGGTCGTGGTAGGGCGCGAGCACCGCTTCGGTCTCCGCGACGAGGCTCGGATCCTCGATCCAGGCGTCTGGCAGCAGCTCGGCGATCAGGCCGTAGAGCACCGGGTCGGGTGCGTTGTCGACGACGGTGCCGGAGTAGAAGCCCTTGAGGTCGGCGGTGGCGACGATCCCGCGCGCGGCGAGCTCGCCGATCAGCACCTCGTCCCAGCTGGCGGTCGGGTCGAGCTTGAAGCGCAGGTCGGGGTGGCGCGCCAGGCGGACGTCGATCACCTCGAGCGTCGGCGGCTCGGGCAGGCGGACCGACGCGACGAAGCTGACCGGGGCCGGGCGGCGGCCGAGCGCCTCATGCAACGCGACACCGGCCTGGCGCAGCGCCAGGTCGAGCGCCGCCGCCTCGAAGGCCCAGGCGCGGTAGTTGCGGTAGACCTCGGCGTGGGGCGGGGCGGGGAAGAGGTCGAGCGTCGCCAGCGCAGCCGAGAAGCTCTCGAGTGTCCAGCTTCCGGCGAGCGGGAGCGTCGCGCCGGCCGCGTGCAGCGCGTCGTGATCCTCGCCCTCGTAGGTGACGTCCTCACCGAGCCCCTCGTGCCCGCCGCCGACAAGCGCGACCACGGTCGTGGAGCGCACCCAGCCCGCGACTGTCGGCGAGTCGAGCCGCTCCAGCCGGTAGCGCTCGACCTGCAGCGGAAGACCCGACACGAGCTCCCACGTGCTCACGCCGCGCCGCCGTGCTCGTTCTCGAGCCGCGCGACCAGCTCGTCCAGGCGCAGCTCTTCGAGATCGCCGCCGACGGCGTCGAGCTCGCCTGCGCAGAACTCGATCAGCGAACGGCCCTCGCGCACCAGCTCGAGCGTCTCGCGCAGGCCCGCCTGGCCGGAGTCAAGGCGCCTGACGATCTCCTCGACACGCGCCGAGGCGACCTCATAGCTAGCCGGTTCCCCGCTCATCACGGATCGATGGTCGCGTCGAGCGCTGCGTCGGCGAAGCGGACGCTCACGCGGCCGGCGGCGCGCGCAGCCGCCGCGCTCGTCACGGGCTCCCCGGCGCCGTCTGAGACCAGGGCGTAGCCGCGCGCAAGCGTGCGCTGCGGGTCATGGCCGCCGAGCGCGAGGCGCAGGCGCTCGAGCTCGGCCGGGCGGCGCACTGTGCAGTCGCGGATCGCGCTCGCGCGCAGGCGCGCCAGCGTCTGCGCCCGAGCGAGCGTTCGCGCGCGTTCTTCGGCGCCGACGCGGCGCGAGGAGGCACGCAGCTCCCGCAGGCTCTGGTGCAGGGCGCGGCGGTGGCGGTCAAGGTGCGCGGCAGGAGCGCGCGAGAGCGCGGTCAGAAGCCGCGCGCGCGAGATCAGGCCGTCGCGGGCCTGGTCGCGCAGCCGGCGCGCGGCGACGGCGAGCGCCAGCCGCGCGTCCACGCAGTTCAGCGGCACGGCAACCTCTGCGGCGTGCGTCGGGGTCGAGCAGCTTGCCGCGGCGACCTCGTCGAGCAGCGTGCGGTCGGTGTGGTGTCCGATCGAGGCGATCACCGGCACGGCGAGCAGCGCGACCGTCCGGCACAGCAGCTCATCGGAGAATGCGAGCAGATCGGTCAGCGAGCCGCCGCCGCGCGCGACGATGATCACCTGCACGTCGGCGCGGGCTGCCAGATCGCGCAGCGCCGCGCCGATCTGCGGTGCGGCATGGCGGTCCTGTACCGGCGTGAACGCCCATACGACGCGGCCGGCCCAGCCCCGGCGCGCGAGTCCGGCCAGCACGTCCTCGCGGGCCTTGCCGGTCTCGCCGCAGACGACGCCGATCGTGTGCGGCAAGAGCGGCCTGGCCAGTTCGCGCTGTCGTTCGAGCAGCCCGTCGGCGGCGAGCGCCCGGCGGCGGCGCTCGATCTGCGCCAGCAGGTCGCCCTCGCCGGCGACGTGCAGCGAGGAAACCGAGAAGCTGAAGGACGGGGACGCGCTGGCGCTGCCGGGGTAGTAGTCGCAGCCGCCCGAGACGATCACCTGCGCGCCGTCGGCGAGCGTCGCGGTCAGCGGGCCGAGGCGGTCCCAGTCGTCGCGCCACATCGCGCACGCGATCGCGCCGCCTGAATCGCGCAGCTCGAAGTAGGCGCGCGCCCGCGTCGGCGGACGCAGGTTCGCGATCTCACCGACCAGCTGCACGCGCGCGAAGCCGCGCAGCTTGGCGCGCAGCGCGACCGCGTACTCGCCGACGGCGTAAGGGCCGGGCAGATCGGAGCCCTCGAGCCCGGTCTCCGGCGGAAGCTTCGGTAGTTCTGCCACGGCCTCAGCGAGACTAACGCCTGCGGGTGTCGTGGTTGTCGTGGTTCGCCCGGGTGCATGCACCCGGGCGCGGGTCGGCGCATGCGCCGACCCGGTGATCGGTGCATGCACCGATCACCAAAGAGAGGCTGCTCAGGCGCCGAGCGACGGCATCGCGCGCAGATCGTCGTGCTCGTCGTCGCCCCGCGTCTCGCCCTCGAGCGCGAGTTCCTCCAGGCGGGCTATCTCCGCTTCGCCGAGCAGCCGGGCCGGGTCATCGGCGCCAAGCGGCGCGATCAGCTTGGCGATGCGGTTGCGCAGCTGCAGCGCGAAGTGCGGCGTCGAGGCGCCCATCAGCTGACGCACGTCCTCGATCGTGACGGCGTGCGTCGGGGCGCTGCGCTGTGGCGATTCGGCTTGGCTCATGGGCCTGGTCGGCTGGGGGGCGAATGTGGCGCCGCCGAGCGGCCAGTCTAGCGTCGCGGCGCCGTCCGGGGGCGGCGCGGACGGCGCTCCGGCGCGCTCGCGTGCGCTGATTGA
>JBEKSK010000079.1:0-9766 GCA_049517155.1 Solirubrobacteraceae bacterium | reverse complement strand
GTGCGCCTGCGCTGGCCCCAGGCGAGCATCACGACGAGCGCGACGCCGAACGACACGCCGAGCCGTGTGACGTTGTTGCCGACCGCGCTCGGCACGACGTAGGCCCCGATCACAGCCAGCGCGTAGAGCGCGACACCGATCGCGACGGTGCGGTCGCGCCGGGCGACGACGATCCCGAGCATCGCCAGTCCCAGCGAAATTGCCAGGAAGCTGATGAACGGGAAGGGCATCGTCCCGAGTCCCGGGAAGAGCAGCTCCAGCGCGAGCAACGGTACGACGGCGGCGAGCGCGAGCGTGCCTGCGGCGAAGCGCCGTCGCGGCCAGCTGCCCACCAGCCAGGCCACGGCAGCCAGCGCAAGGAAGGCCCCCGCGAGCGGACTCGCAAGCGATGACGCGGCGCCCAACGCCACCGCCAGCGGCCACAGGCGGTTGCAGGCTGCGAGCAGCGCGACCAGCGCCAGCGTTTCGCCCAGCAGGTAGGGCTCTTGACCGATCGCGACCTGAGCGACGGTTCCCACTGCGAAGACGATCGCGCCGGCGCGGCCGGCGCGGCCGAAGCGCCCCACCGCGAGGCGATCGAACGCCCACGTCGCGATCGCGACGCACGCGATCTCCATCAGCGGAATGCCGGTCAGCCAGCCGATCGGAGCGAACAGCACCGAGTAATCGAAGGTCCAGTGGCCGCCGTACCAGCCGCTGTCCCAAAGCGTGAGCCCGCTGCGTGCGAACATCTCAACGCGATAGGTGGCGGCCGCGAGGTCCACCCCCTGGGCCCCGGTGAGAATTGCCAGCAGTGCCAGTCCGGCGGCGAGCAGCGGCGCCAGCAGTCGCGAGCGGGCTCCCAGGACCATCCTGCGATCTTATCCAGCCGGACACCTCGGCTGGACCGCCGTTCGAAAGCCCGTCCCAGCCTTCAAGCGGGGCGTCCCGCGTGCCGATAAAGCGTGGCGCGTATCGAACGTCCTCGGCCCCCGCGCCCCGTTCATCTTGACGCTCAGGCTCATCAGCGGCAGCTCAGAGGTGCACCCGCCCGCACCGGTCAGAGCACGCGCCGAGCTGGGTTTGGAGGCCTTTGAGCGACTCTTCGCCAACGCCGGCTGCCTGCTCGCGATATTTGACCGCGAAGCCCGCTTCGTCGCGGTCAACGACGCCTGCACGCGGGTGCTCGGCCGCCCTCCGGGCGAGCTGATCGGCCAGTCGCTGCTGGACTGCCTGCATCCGGATGATCCGTCGGCGAGCGCCCACAGCGCCCCCACCGCGCCCGGCTGGCCGGCCGGCTTCAGCGAGCTGCTGGCACACCACCGCCACAGCGACGGTGGCGCCCGCTCGCTGCTGTGGAGCGGCAGCGCAGACGGCGACTACTGGTACGCGTCGGCGAATGATGTGACGGACTCGCCGGCGCTTGCGCATCGAGTCGGGCGCGATCCGCTGACATCGCTGCCCAACCGCGAGGTCTTCGCCGATGAGCTGGCGCGGGCGCTGCACCGCCACGGATCTTCAAACCTGGATCTCGGGTTGCTCTTCATCGACGTCGACGCCTTCAAGCAGATCAACGACAGCATCGGCCACGAGGGCGGCGACCGCCTGCTCGCCGAGGTCGCACTCCGCCTGCGCGACGCCGTCCGGGCCGGAGATCTCGTCGGGCGCCTCGGCGGCGACGAGTTCGCGATCATGCTCGAGCAGTTGGAGAGCGAGTTCGAGGCGGTCGCCGTGGCGCAGCGCGTGCTGCAGACGTTCACCGCGCCCTTCGCGGTAGCAGGCGGTCAGCTCCGCGTCTCGGCCAGCGTCGGGCTCGCCGTCGCGAAGGACTCTGAGAAGACCGCCGAGCGCCTGATTCACGAGGCCGATATCGCGATGTACCGCGCCAAGGCGACCGGCCGAAACCGCTTCGCCATCTTCGATGCGCAACTGCGTAGCGAGGTCGATCGCCGTCTGAGCCTCGAGCGCGACCTGCGCCACGCACTGGCCCGCAACGAGTTCGAGATTCTCTATCAGCCTGTTGTGTCGCTCGCCGACTCCCGCGTTGCCTCATGCGAGGCGCTGGTGCGCTGGACCCACCGCGAGTGGGGGCCGATCTCGCCCGATGAGTTCATCCCGCTCGCCGAGGAAAACGGGCTGATCGTGCCGATCGGCGCCTGGGTGCTGGGAACCGCGCTGCGCCAGCTTGCCGACTGGCGCTCCCAGGGCAGCGAGATGGGCCTGTCGGTCAACGTCTCGGCGCGACAGCTGACCGACGAAAGCGTTGCCCTCACTGTGGCCGCCCTGCTCACCCAGACCGGTGTGCCGCCCGACGCGCTGTGTCTCGAGGTCACCGAGACCGCCGTCCTATCCGATCCGGTCCGGGTCGCCGCTCGGCTCGAGGACCTGCGCAAGCTCGGCGTGCGAATCGCCTTCGACGATTTCGGCACCGGCTACTCCTCGCTGCGCCATCTCAGCCAGTTGCCGGTCGATGTGATCAAACTCGACCGTACGTTCGTGAGCGCCCTGGATCGGCCCGAGGGGCGTCGCGACCGGGCAATCCTGATCGCCGTCACGACGGCCGCGCGGGAGCTCGGGATAAGCGTCGTCGCCGAGGGCGTCGAGGACGTCGAGCAGCTCGCCGAGCTGCACCGCGCCGGCTGCGACTATGCGCAGGGGTTCCTCTTCTCCGAGCCCCGGCCGGCGGGCGCCACGGCGCCCGACATCGCCGCCGCAGCACTGCTGGGCAGCGGCGAGCGGCAGGCGCGCTCGGCGAACGGGCCTGTCGCGGGTGGCGCGGCGGGCGGCGGCGCCCACGTGCACCGCCTGCGCCGCAACGCCTGAGCTAGTCTGGAGTCGTGCGCATTCTCGTAGCCGAAGACGAGGCCGCGATCGCCGACTTCGTGAACCGCGGCCTGAGCGCCGAAGGCTATGCGGTGACGGTCGCCACCAACGGCAACGATGCGCTCGCACTCGCACTGTCTGAGGATTTCGGCCTGATCGTCCTCGACCGCATGCTTCCGGGTCGCGACGGGCTCGAAGTGCTCGCGGCACTTAGGGTCGCCAAGCCCGGCCTGCGCGTGATCCTGCTCACGGCGCGCACGGAGATCGACGACCGCGTAGCGGGCCTCGACGCCGGCGCCGTCGACTACATCACCAAGCCCTTCAGCTTTGACGAGCTGGCAGCGCGCGTGCGCGCCCACCTGCGCACGCCGTCGCAGACTGAGTCGACGCGCCTGCAGGCGCTTGGGATCGAGCTCGATCTGCTGACGCGCCGCGTCAGCCGTGATGGGATCGAGGTCGCCCTCTCCTCGAAGGAGTTCGACCTGCTCACCTATTTCTTGCGCCACCCCGCGAACGTCCTCTCGCGTGAGCAGATCCTCAGCGCCGTATGGGGGTACTCGCACGATCCGGGAACGAACATCGTCGAGGTATACGTCAGCTACCTGCGGCGCAAGCTCGGTCGTCCCGGGTCCCCGGCGCCGATCCTCACGGTGCGCTCGGTTGGCTACCGGCTCGCGCCGACCCGTGCCTGAGCCCCCGGATGCCGTCTAGCGGCACGCGGATCCGCCCGCGCTCGCTTCGCTGGCGACTCACGCTTGCGCTCGCCACGGTCCTGATCCTCGCCTTTCTGGGCACCTTTTTCGTCGTCTACCACGAGACGGCGTCACAGCTGCGAGGACAGACCGACAACGACCTGCGCAAGGAGGAAGCCTCTTTCTCGCTGACCATCTCGCCCCCCGGCGTCGGGCTGACGACCGCCCAGATAGCGCGCCGCGCGCGGCATTACGTGGGCGATCAGCCCTTCTCGGCAGCGGAGCGGCTGCTGTACGCGGTCGTGCCCGGTCAGCGGCTCGCCACCAACTATCCGGAGTTGCTCGGACAGACCGCGCCCGACCCCGACGACACCCCCGCCCAGGCCAGGGCCGAGGCGCGGCTGACCGCGGCGCTGAAGGCGCAGACACCCGGCTTCTCGATCCAGCGGGCTCCGGACGCCGGCGAGGTCAGGCTGTACGTGGCCACATTTCGAACCGAGTACGGCCGGGTCGGCAAGCTTGGCGTCGCCGAGCCACTTGCGCCCGTCAACGAGGCGCTCGAGGGAATCACCCGCGCCTTCGCTCTCGGCGGGACGCTGACGCTCGCCGCCGCGCTGCTCGCAGGCTTCCTGCTGGCCGCCGGATTCGCCCGTCCGTTGCGGCGGATGGCCGCGATCGCCGCCCGCGTGGATGCGGGGGATCTGTCGCCAAGGATGGAGTACCGCGGGCCGCGCAACGAGACGCGGATCCTCGCCGACGCATTCGACCACATGCTCGACCGCCTCGAGGAAGCCTTTTCGCGCCAGCAGGCGTTCATCTCGGATGCCTCACACGAGCTGCGCACGCCGCTGACGGCGATTCGCGGCCAGTTGGAGGTCCTGGCGCGCCAGGAGCACCCGGACGCGTCGGAGGTGAGCCGCGTCCAGCGCCTGGTCGCCGCGGAGGTCGACCGGATGACGCGGCTGACGGAGGACCTGCTGCTCCTCGCGCACACCGACGAGGCGCGCTTCATCCGGCGCGAGCCGATCGAGCTGGAGCCGTTCCTCGCGGAGCTGGTCGCAAGCCTCGAGCCCACCGCCCACAGACGCCTGAGCACCGCGACCGAGGTCCCCGGGATCCTCAACGCCGACCGCGACCGCCTCGCGCAGGCGTTGCGCAACCTCCTGCGCAACGCCGTCGAGCACACTCGATCCGGCGGTGCGATCGAACTCGGCGCACGTGAGGCCCAGGACGGCCGCGTGCAGATCTGGGTCGACGATGACGGTCCAGGCATCCCAGCGGCCGAGCGCGAGCGCATCTTCGATCGCTTTCACCGGGGCGACCCCTCGCGCGCGCGCACGGTCGGCGGGACGGGACTCGGGCTCGCGATCGTGCGTGCGATCGTCGCCGCGCAGGGCGGCACGGTGTGGGCCACGGCCGCGCCGCTCGGCGGCGCGCGTGTCGTGGTCGAGTTGCCGGGCTATCGGCGCCTGCCGCTGTAGGCGACCGGCGTGCGGGATCCCGCCCGTGACCGCGCGCTCAGATGCCGATGAAGTTGATCCCCACCGAGTGCAGCCCGTCCTGCGCCTGGGTGTTCAGCCACGTGAGGTTGTTGGTCCACATGAGAACACCCATCGCGATCAGCACCGCGCCGCCCGTGAAGACAATCACGCCGTAGTGGCGCTTGACCCAGCCGAACACGCGCGCCATGCGATCGAAAGCCAGCGCGGTTGCGATGAAGGGAACGGCCAGGCCGGCTGAATAGAACGCCAGCAGCAGCGCCCCGTGCGCCTCCGAGCGGGTCGTGCTTGCGACCGCGAGGATTCCGCCGAGTGTCGGCCCCACACACGGCGTCCAGGCGATCGCGAACGCTGCCCCGGCGACCAGCGGACCGCCACGACCCGCGCGGGCGAGCAACCGCTCGACGTGCCATTCGCGCCCGAATGCCGGCACGATCGACGAGAGCACGAAGACCACGCCGAGCGCGATCACGACCGGCGCGGCGATCCGCTGTAGCGTCACCCTGTGCTCGATCAGCGTCGAGCCGATCGCCGTCGCACCGAGACCGTAGAGGATGAAGATCGCCGAGAAGCTGGCGATGAAGAGCAGGCTCGGCACGAGGACTCGCCGGACCCCTGCGCTTGAGATCTCGTTCGGTGAGACGCCGACAACGGTCGATATGTAGCCCGGTACGAGCGGCAGGACACATGGCGAGAGGAACGACACCGCACCCGCCGCGATTGCGGCGAAGATCCCTACACCGGTAGCTGAGGCCGACACTGCGCTAGAAGTCTAGAAGGAGCCGTGAGAGTTGACCGCCCTGCCAGGCGATCGGCGAGCGCCCCGCCTCCTCGAGGAGCATGCGAGCGCCGGGGATCGCCGCGGCGTAGCGCTGCGCGGTGGCCAGCGGGTGGCCTGGATCGGCCTCGTCGCGGCTGCCCACGACCAGCGTCGGCGCCGCGATCGAACGCAGCTCCGACCAGTTCTCGAACGGTCGCGAGCGCGGGACTGCGGACAGCGCGTCGGCAACGGCTTCCGGGTGGCTGTGAGCTGCGAGGCGCTGGCGCACCACGCGCTCCACCGTCTCGCGCCACGCAAGCGGCACGTTCTCGAGCTCATAGGCTGAGATGAACCCGTCCACCCCCCCCTCACGCAGGCCCCGCGCGAGGGCATCCCAGCGCACCAGGTCGCCCGGCTCGTCCGGGTCGTAGCCTGGTGTCACGATCACGAGCTTGGTGACCCGCTCGGGCCGATCGAGCGCGAAGCGGATCGCCGTGTGCGCACCCATCGAGGCTCCGATCACCACCGCCTGCTCGAGGCCCAGGGCATCCATCACCGCCTCCAGATCGCCGGCGAGTGTGCGATAGGAGTAATCGCGGTCAGCGGCCGGCAACGAGGCGCCATGCCCACGCGCGTCGTAGAGCACGAGTTGCCTGCCCGCGCGCTCGAGCGTGCGCGATCCCATCAGCACGTAGCGACGCGTGGCGGTCAATCCGTGCAGGCCGACGACTGCCGGGCCCACGCCGTGCAACTCGTAGGCGAGCGACTGTCCGCCGGGTCCGACCACCTGCGTCACGCCCTGATGTGTACCGCAGGATGCGATCTCATACGCTGTCAGGATGACGGTGGTCGATGTCAGCGAGGCCGAATTCGACGCCGAGGTCATCGAGCGCTCGCGGACAACCCCGGTGATCGTTGACTTCTGGGCCGCGTGGTGCGGGCCGTGCCGCGCGCTGACGCCGTTGCTCGAGCAGGCGGCCGGCGCCCGCGAGGGCTCGGTCGTGCTGGCCAAGGTCGACACCGACGCAAATCCCGGGCTGGCCCAGGCCTTCGGGATCCAGGGTATTCCCGCGGTCAAGGCGTTCAGAGACGGTGCGGTGGTCCAGGAGTTCGTGGGCGCCCAGCCGCGAGAGGTCGTTGAGAGCTTCTTCGACGCGGTCGCGCCGAGCGAGGCCGAACTGCTGGCCGCGGCCGGCGACGAGCAGTCGTTGCGGCGGGCGCTCGCACTTGAGCCCGGCCGCGCCGATGCTTCGATCGCGCTGGCACGGATCCTGCTCGCAGGCGGCCAGGATGACGAGGCGCGCGCCCTTTTGGAGCCGCTGGCGGAGGATTTCCAAGCCGACGGGCTGAGGGCGCGCATCCGGCTGCACGAAGGCGGCAAGTACGAGCAGGCGATTGCCGCCCTGGACGCCGGTGACGACGAGCAGGCGTTCGATCTGCTGCTCGCCGGACTGCCCGACGAGGACGTGCGAATGCTGATCGTCGGCGAGCTTGACCGCCGCGGCGCCGGCGATCCTCTGGTGCGCGCAACGCGGCGGCGGCTCGCCGCCGCGCTCTACTGAGCGACCGCCCGGGAGCGCTCCTCGAGCGTCTGACCGGCAGGCGAGAATCCGCCGCGATGATCACCACGCCCCGCCGCGTCATAGCTCACCTGGACATCGACGCCTTCTATGCCTCCGTCGAGTTGCGCCGGCGGCCGCAATTGCGCGGGTTGCCGGTGATCATCGCGGGCTCCGGCCCTCGAGCGGTCGTCACGACGGCAAGTTACGAGGCCAGGCGCTACGGCGTCGACTCCGCGATGCCGGCGTCGCGCGCACGCGCGCTGTGTCCGGACGCCGTCGTGATCGCACCGGACTTCGAGGCCTACCGGCGCGCCAGCGGCGAGGTCTGGGCACTCGTTCGCGAAGCGGTGGCGGTGATCCAGAGCGCGGGCATCGACGAGGCATATCTCGAGCTCAGCGACGAGCCGTTCCCGGTCGCGCTGTTGCGGGCGCTGGTCGAGAACGTGCGCGAGCGCACGTCGATGACCCTGTCGGTGGGAATCGGACCGTCTCGCCTGGTGGCCAAGACCGTGAGCGCGCATTTCAAGCCGGCCGCGTTCGTTGCGATGAGCCGCGAGCAGGCGGTTGCGCATTTCGCCGCTCACCCGCCCCGCGTGCTGGCCGGCATCGGCCCGAAGACCGCGGAGCGGCTCGCGGCGCTCGGCATCCGCAGCGTCGGCGAGCTGGGGGCCGCCGCGCCGGAAGCACTGGCGCAGCGTTTCGGCGAGCGACTGGCGCGCGAGCTGCATGCCAGGGCGCACTTCTTCGACGATAGCCCGGTGGAACCGGTGCGGATTGCCAAGTCGCGTTCCAGCGAGGTGACGTTCCCGACCGACGTCGCCGACGCCGCAGCGCTCGAGCACGCGCTCGCGGGGATGGCGCGGGAGTTGGGTGAGGGTCTGCGGGCTCGCAGCCGTCGAGCCCGCACGATCGCGATCAAGGTGCGGCTCGACGACTGGACCACGGTGACCCGCGCGCGAACGATCGATCGCTTCACCGACGACTCCGAGACGATCGCCCTGATCTCGCTCGAGTTGCTGCGGGCCTATGCGCCGGTGCGCCCGGTGCGCCTGCTGGGCGTACGCGTCGCGTCGTTCGAGGACGAGCGAGCGACGCCGGCGGTGGCCGCCGAACCGGTGCAGCTTGCGCTGCCCGTGTGATTGGGGACGGGCCGCCGCCGCTCAGGCGCTCGCCCATATCTCTGAGACGTCGCCGGCCCCGAGCGCCAGCCTGGTTGCGTAGGTCAGGTCGTAGTCGCGTCCGGGGACAAACGGCCCGCGGTCGATCACCGGCACCCGCACCGTGCGGTCACGGTAGCGCAGGGTCACGAGCGTGCCGCAGGGCAGCGTCTTGTTCGCGACGCCCTGTGTCGCGGCACCGAGCTCCTCGCCACAGGCGGTCACGCCGCCCGGGCCGTACCAGGACGCGATCACCTGGTGGTAGACGGTGGCCACGGTCGCGCTGAGGCGCACGTGGCGCGCCGGGATACCGCTTGCCCGCACTCGCAGGTCGAGGCGGCCGAGCCGGCGCGGCCAGAAGCGCTCGACGAAGACGCCGGCGCGGTTCGTGCGCGCCCGGGCCACTGCGACCCAGCCCCCTCGCTCGCGAGCCTCCACTGCGACGGTACGGCGGCCGCCGCCGGGACTGGCGACGCCGACGAGCGCGACGTCCTGTCCGAGCAGCACGTTGGCGTGCAGTAGCAGCGCCTGCAGACGTGGGGACGTCGCGCGGTGGCGCTGACGCCTGTGGCTTGCGCCGGCGCGAGGAGCCGCCGAGCTCGGGGCACTGGCGATAAGTCCGGCAACTCCGGCTCCGAGCATCAGGGCGCACAACGCGGCGGCAGCGCGCGCAGCGCTCGAGGTCAACTGCGGCCTCATCTGAGGTCCTCCTTGGCTTCGCTGCCTACGGGGTTAGCTGTCGGGCTCGCGGCGCGAGCAGCGGCTCACTGGCGAGCCACGCCCCTCGTCGCTACGGCCGCAGATCAGCGGCCGATTCGCCCCAACCGCAGCCGGGCGCCAGGTGCGCCACGGCTGTCAGCAATGGGTCCCCCGCTCGCCCCACTTTTGTGTGGCACGACTCGGCAGGCAGAACAACTGTTCGCATTCTACCCATGCGTCGGACGTGACACCCCAAAATCAAGTGCGGATACGCACAACGGGCCCCAGCCGGCGCCGGCCGGGACCCGCTCGGGCCGATCATTGGGCGTGCTCGAGACTGCCCGAGGCCGCCGCGGCGGCGCCGCTGCGCAACAGGCTCAGGCGCCGCTGCGCACCGGCTCAGGACGCCGGGGCTCGCCGCGAGCGGGGGCGGACGGCGCAGGCACGCTCCGCGAGCGTGACATGCGCCGCACACCTGGCTCGGCTGCGCTCGTTCAGGACGCGCAGACGGCGACGGCCGTCAGTGTCTCTGCGGTCGAGGTCAGGTTGCTCGCGCCGACCTGCCACTCGGACGCGCCGAGCGGATCGTCATAGG
>JBEKSK010000078.1:0-9790 GCA_049517155.1 Solirubrobacteraceae bacterium | reverse complement strand
CGCCAGCCCCAACCCGAGCCCGGCGATCACGAAGTCGCGGCGGCGACCGAGGCGCGCCACGCCGGCGCTGCCCCACAGCGAAAGGCAGACGGGGGCCAGCGTCGGCGAGTCGTTCAGGGCCAGCTTGCCGTAAAACACAGGCAGGAAGGCGACCGCCATCACGGCGGCGGCGAGCAGCCCGGCGCGGCGGTCGAGCAGGCGCGCTCCGGCGAGGTAGAGCAGCCAGACCGCGAGCGTCCCGAGCACGCCGGAGGCGATCCGCGCGATCAGCCACACCTCGGTCGAGTGGTCGGAGTAGTACAGGCGGGCGGTGCGGGCGCCGAGCAGCAGCTTGTAGAGGCCGGCGAGCAGATAGGTGAAGGCCGGCGGGTTGGCGAAGTAGCCGCCGGGATCGAGGTTGCCGCCGAGCATGCCGACCGCGAGCGGCACGAAGTGCTGCGCCTCATCGACGTTGTAGACCCACGGTAGCCCGCTGCCCACACCCCACAGCCGCAACGCCAGCGCCACGGCGAGGACCCCCGTCAGCGCCGCGCCGTAGCGGAGGTCGAAGCGCCGGCGCAGGGCGCTCAACAGCGTGCGTAGGCCGCGTAGTACCGGGTGTGCGCGATCAGTTGGAAGCCGGCCAGCGGCACCTGGTCCAGCGGGCTGTCGTTCGGGCTGGTCAACGCGTAGCGGATGACCGCGAGCCCGAGCGGGTAGATCGCGACGCCATGCTGCTCCGCGTCATAGACCGCGGGTCGGCCGGTGTCGAGCAGGTAGCGCGCATCGCCGCGGTCGATCACGCCGGCGCGGCCGAGGTCGAGGATCAGCCGCACGTCCGGCACGAGCTTGTGGTCGGGAACCGACACCGGCCCGCACGCCAGATCGCGGCGAACCTGCGGCTTCCCCAGGATCGCAACCAGCGAGGTCTGGCCGCTGTCGCGAAAGCCCAGCTCGCTCTCGATCTTGTTCAGGCTGAGCGTGCTCGCCGCGAGGTAGATGCCGATTCCCGCCAACACCGCCGCCCCCGTCGCCCAGACCTTGCGCAGCAGCCCCCGTTGGAGCATCGTCCAGCCGCTGAGCGCGAACGCGCAGAACACCAGGATGATCACGGCAGGCATCAGCAGGTAGCGGTCGATCACCGACAACCCCGCACCGGCGAGCACCACGAAGGTGCCGATGCCGCTGAGCAGCACCACGAACGGCGCCAGCATCCGGCGGGGGACGAGCCAGGCCGAGAGCACGATGCCGCCGATCGCCCCCGCGACCACGGGCGACTTGGTCAGCAGGATCAGGTAGTGGAAGAGCGTCCCGGGCAGTTGCGCCAGCGGCACGGTGCGTCCAAGCGCGACGGCGGTGTTCTGAGTGCTGGTCAGCGAATGCAGCGGCTTGCCGGTGACGATCCAGTCAAGCAGCACCCAGATGACGGGGCCGGCGGCCACGGTCGCGGCCCAGCGGATGCGCTGGCCCCAGCCGGCTTTCGGCGCGCACCACAGCCAGTAGAGCCCGGCGAGCAGCCAGGCGTCCGGCCGGATCAGCTCGGCGCTCAGCAGCACCGCGAAGACGAGCGTCCCGCGGCGCGGACGCTCGATCTCGAACGCAGCAGCCCAGACAATCGCGGCGCAGTAGGTGAGATCGACGTAGCCGCGCGCCGCCAGGAACATGAAGTTGAAGCGCGTCAGCAGCAGCGCCACGGCCGTCGCGGCGACGAGCGGCGAGAACGCCGTGCGCGTGAGCCGGTAGACACCCCATGCCAGCAGCAGGAACGAGGCGATCGCGCACAGCACCGACAGCCGCAGCGCCGAGTTGCCAAAGATCGACATGACCGTACCCCAGGCGACGGCGAGCGGGTGCTCGGTCGGCGCCTCATAGACCGTGAACGACGGCAGCTGGCCGTGCGCGATCTCGCGCCCCCAGAGCAGGTAGTACTCGGTGTCGTAGATCGGGTAGGTCGGGATCGCCAGGAAGCCGATCAGCGCCGCGAGCGACATCGCGGCGAAAGACAACTTCGCCCATGTCGCGGCAGGCAGCGCGAGCAGCGGCGCGAGCCAGGACGGCCGCTTGGCCGCCATGGCGGTCGCCGCATCCGAGGACTGGCTCAAAGCGACACGCGCTCCGGCGGTGCCACTGGCCGTGCAACCAGCGCGGCCGCGACAGTCGCCAGCCGCACACACGCGGTATTGAGGCAGCCTCTGGGCATCGAAAAGGGAGAATCCACAGAGCCTCGGACGCCGCCGGCGGACCTGGCGGCCTCCCGGCTTCTCTGGGATACTGGGCGGCCAGTTTACGGCACCGTCGTGGACGGAACGCGCGGACGGCACCGCACACGATGAAGCTGATCATCCAGATTCCCTGCAAGGACGAAGCCGAGCAACTGCCGGCGACGCTGGCCGACCTGCCGCGCGTGCTGCCCGGATTCGATTCGGTCGAGTGGCTGGTGATCGACGACGGCTCGACCGATGCCACGATCGAGGTCGCGCGGGCGCACGGCGTCGAGCACATCGTGCGCCTGACCAACAACAAGGGGCTGGCCAGCGCATTCCAGGCCGGGATGGACGCCGCGCTCAAGCTCGGCGCCGACGTCGTCGTGAACACCGACGCCGACAACCAGTACCAGGGCGCCGACATCGCCAAGCTCGTCGCGCCGATCATCGCCGGCAGCGCCGACATGGTGATCGGCGATCGCGACGTGCTCTCGATCGAGCACTTCTCGCCGCTGAAGAAGCGCCTGCAGCGGCTCGGCTCGCGGGTCGTGCGAGCAGCCTCCTCAACCGATGTGCCCGATACGACCTCCGGTTTTCGCGCCTACAACCGCGAGGCCGCGCTGCAGATCCTGATCGTCTCGCGCTTCACCTACACGCTCGAGTCGATCATCCAGTCAGGCAAGCAGCTGATCGCGCTCGACCACGTCCCGATCCGCACCAACCCGGTGACACGCGAGTCGCGGCTGTTCCCCTCGATGTGGTCCTACGTCCGGCGCAATGCGGCCTCGATCTTCCGAATCTACGCCCAGTACGAGCCGCTGCGGGTGTTCCTCAGCGCCGCGGCGATCCTGCTCCTCGCCGCCTTCGGCGTCTGGGTGCGCTTCTTCGTCGCCTACGTCCAGGGCAAGGGTTCGGGCCACGTCCAGTCGCTGATCCTGGGCGCCGTGCTGTTCAACGCCGGCGTCGTGGTGGCCGCCCTCGGCGTGATCGGCGACCTGCTCAGCGCCCAGCGAACAATGATCCAGCGCACCCACGAGCGGGTCCGGCGGATCGAGCTGCAGCTGGGCGTCGCGCCCTCGCACTACGAGGCGCTGGGCGACCGTCCACCGCTGCCGCGCAGCGACGGCGCGGGCCAACCGGAGGCCGATTCGTGACCGCCGTCACCCGCTCGGCCGACGGCGTCGTCACCGGCAACACCTTCGACAAATACAACGCGCGCAACCCCGTCGCCCGCGCGCTGATGCGCGGCTTCGAACGCAACCTCGACGACCTCTTCTTCTCCACCGAGCCTCACTCGGTGCTCGACGTGGGCTGTGGCGAGGGCGTGCTCACCCAGCGCTGGGCGAGCACGCTTGCTCCGGCCCGGGTCGTCGGCATCGACCTCGACGATCCGCTTCTCGCCGCCGAGTGGGCGCGGCGCCCAGCGCCCAACCTGACCTACATCGCCCAGCGCGCGGAGCAGCTGCCGTTCGCGGCGGGCGAGTTCGATCTGGTCTGCGCGATCGAGGTGCTCGAACACGTGCCCGACCCTGAGCGGACGCTGGCGGAGATGGCACGCTGCGCCGCGCGCCACGTGCTGGTGTCGGTCCCGCGGGAACCGCTGTGGCGCGCCGTGAACATGGCGCGCGGCGCCTACTGGAGGCAGCTGGGCAACACGCCGGGTCACGTAAACCACTTCTCAAAGCCCGGGATCGTCGCGCTGTGCGCACGCCACGGCGAGGTGATCGAGACCCGCTCGCCGTTCCCCTGGACGATGGTGCTTGTCCGAGTCTGAGCAGCGCACTCCGCGCCCGTCACGCACGCAGCCGGGCGCCCAGACCTACGCGCGCGGGGCGCGCATGCTCTCGATCGGGATCGCTTCGACCGGCGTCCTGACGCTGGCCTATTTCGCGATCGCGGGCCATCTCCTCGACCGCGACGGCCGCGTCTCGGCGCAGTACTCCCATCTCGACGTGCTGTGGTCGGTGATGTTCGTGATCATCAGCGTGATCTACCGCCCGATCGAGCAGCTGCTCTCGCGCACGATCGCCGACCACCGCGCCCGCGGCATCGCCGCGCTGCCGATGCGAATCCCGATGACGATCCAGGGCACCTTCGCGCTCGTCTTCCTGGCGGTCGCGCTGCCGCTGCACGACCAGCTGGCCGGCCACGTGTTCGACTCCGAGACGCTCTACTGGATCTTCGTCGTCGGCATCGTCGCCTACGCCGCAAGCTACTTCGCCCGAGGCTGGCTCGCTGGCCACAAGTACTTCGCGCTCTACGGCGGTCTGGTGTTCATGGAGTCGGTCTCGCGGATCGCCTTTGCGCTCGCGGCAGCAGTCGGCATCACGCACGGCCAGTCGGCGATCGCGATCGGCATCGCAGCGGCGCCTTTCGTGTCGCTGGTGGTGGTGCCGGCGGCCTTCGCCAGCCGGGCGACCCGCGAGCGCAGCGCACCGCCGGCGAGCGACGCGGCGCTGGAAGGTCCCGCCGCCGAAGGCATCGAGGAGGCCGTCAGCGACCTCTCGATCCGCCGCGGCGGCAGCTTCGCGGTGGCGGTCTCGGCGATCCAGCTGTCCGAGCAGACGCTGCTGAATGCAGCGGTGCTCACGATCGCGGCCACGACAGTCTCAAGCTCGCCGCTGCCCGGGCTCGTATTCAACGTGATGCTGATCACGCGCGCGCCGCTGCAGCTCTTCCAGGCGATCCAGACCTCGCTGCTCCCCCACCTGGCGGGTCTCGAGGTGACCCGCGGCCGCGCGGCGTTTGCCCGGGCGATCCGGCTGACGGTGGTCGCGATCGCGGTCTTCGCGGTGGTCGTGGCGATCGGCCTGCTGGCGATCGGGCCGTTCGTGCTGCACGACGTCTTTCACAACAACTACCCCTACAGCCGCTTCGGCCTGGCCCTGATCGCCGTCGGCATGGGCCTGCACCTGTCGGCCGGCGCGCTGAACCAGGCTGCGCTGGCGCGCGGGCAGGCCACCCGCGCCGCGGCGCTGTGGCTGGCCGCGGCGGCGATCTTCGTCGGCTGGATGCTGGCCGGCGTGATCAGCGACCAGATCCTGCGCACCGAGGTCGGCTACGCCGGCGCCGCCGGCCTGCTGGCGGTGGGCCTGTTCGCGCTCTACCGACGCGGGTCGCCGACAGCGTCGGCGAGTGCCGCGTAGGCCGCCGCCGGATCGGGCGCTCCGAACACGGCGCTGCCGGCGACGAACACGCCGGCGCCGACGGCTTGGCAACGCGGCCCGGTCAAAACAACGATGCCGCCGTCGACCTCGATCGCCACCGCGCCGCCGAGCAGAGCCCGCGTGCGCTCGATCCGGCTGATCGAGGCCTCGATGAAACGCTGTCCGCCCCAGCCCGGGTTGACCGTCATGCACAGAGCGAGATCCAGGAGCTCCGCGACTTCGCGCAGGATCGCAAGCGGCGTCGCCGGGCAGAGTGCGAGCCCGGCGCCCAGCCCGGCGTCGCGGATCTGCGAGAGCGCGTAGTGCACGTGGGGCGTCGCCTCGGCATGGATCGTGATCAGGTCGGCGCCGGCGCGGGCGAACTCGTCGATCTGGCGCTCCGGGCGCTCGATCATCAGGTGCACCTCGAGCCGCGCGCCCGCCGCGCCCACGCGCTCGCGCAGACCGGCAACGACGAGCGGTCCCATCGTGATCGGCGGCACGAAGTGGCCGTCCATGACGTCCACATGGACGACCCGCGCGCCAGCGTCGAGCACCTCCTGGACCTGCGCGCCCAGTTGTGCGAAGTCGGCCGAGAGGATCGACGGCGCGACCCGCGGCACAGCGGTGAGCGCCGCGCTCATATCTCTCGCAGCATGCTGCCGCCGCATACGTTGCACATCACGATCGCCGTGCTGGCCATCCGCACGATCGTGGAATGCTCGCCACAGTTCGGGCAGACCGAGACCAGCTCGAAGCGGTGCAGGCAGTAGACACAGCGGTAGCGGCCCGGGAGGTTCGTCGGGCGCAGCCACGGCTCACTGCAGTTGGGACAGGCCGTCCCGAGTCCCGCCGCCTCGCTCATCGAGCTGCCCGTCGCTCAGCCTCCGCCGCGAGCCATCGCGGCGATGAAGAAGCCGTCGCTGCCCTGACGGTGCCCGAGCGCCAGCAGCTCATCCGCGGCGCCAGGATGCGCCCAGGCCGGGTGGCGGGGCTGTAGGTCGATCGGTGCGAACTGCGGATGGGCATCAAGGAATCCTGCGATCTGGTGCTCGTTCTCGGCCGGCGAGATCGTGCAGGTCGAGTAGACGAGCGTAGCTCCCGGCGCACACGCGGCGGCCGCCGCTGACAATAGCCGGGCCTGCCGTGCGGCGAGCGCCGCCACGGCCTCCGGCGAGGCACGCCAGCGCAGATCGGGGCGCGACTGCAACGTCCCGAGCCCCGAACACGGCGCGTCCAGCAGCACACGCTCGAAAACCGCGCCGGCGCCGTGGCGGACCGTCGCGTCGCCGATCTCGACCGTCACGTTGGTCGCTCCCATCCGCGCCGCCGTGCGCTGCAGGGCGCGCGCGCGGCCGGCGTGGCGCTCGACCGCGACGAGGTCCCCCTGCGCGCCCATCAGCGCCGCGAGGTGCGTGGTCTTGCCCCCGGGCGCGGCGCACAGGTCGAGCACGCGCTCGCCCGCGCCGGCACCGACGCAATGGGCGACCATCATCGACGCGCGCGACTGTGGCATCAGCGCGCCGTCGCGCCACAGCGCAGAACCATGGGCGTCGAACGCGCCTGTGACTATCACGGCCTCGGGTGGCTCACCGGCGGCGCTCGCGCTCACCCCGGCAGCGGCCAGCGCTTCGACCAGGCCCGCCGCGTCGGTGCGCAGCGTGTTCGCGCGCAGCGAGCTCTCAGCCGGCTCATTTGCCCGCGCGAGCAGCCCGCGCGTCGCCTCGGGGCCGAGCGCGTCCCACCAGAGCTCAACGATCCAAAGCGGCATCGAGTGGCGGATCGAGGCCGAGCGCGGATCGCGGTCGTCGAGCGCGGCCAGCAGCGAGCCGCCCTCGCGGGCGAGGCGGCGAAGAACCGCGTTGACCAGCGCGTGCCCGTGCGAGCCCTTCGCCAGTTCGACGGCATCGTTCACCACGGCATGGGCGGCGCTGTCGGCGAAGCACAGCTCATAGGCTCCCAGCCGCAGCGCCGCGAGCAGCGGCGCGTCGATCTTCGCTGCCGGGCGACCGGAGCACTGCTCGATCAGCTGATCGAGCGTCAGCGCACGCTGCACCGCGCCGTAGGCAAGGCGCATCGAGAGGGCACGGTCGCGCCCGCTCAGCGCAGCCGCTGCGTCGTGGAAGGCCCGGTCTGTGAAGGCCCCCTGCTCGAACGTCCGCCGCAGCACGACGTAGGCGGCAACGCGGGCCTCAGACGGCATGGCCGCGGCGCCGCGGGCGCATCTGGGGTCGGCGGTGCGGGCGCATGTCCCGGCCGCTCAGAGCGCGTGGCCGCGCAGGTACGCAGCGGCCTCCATCGCGCGCTTGCCCGGCGGCTGAACCACCAGCAACTCGAGTGTTCCGGGCGTCGCGCCGTAGTAGAGACGGCCTCCGTGCGCGGCCAACGCTCCGGCGGCAGTCGGCCGGTCCGACACGCGTGCGGCGGAGACCCCGAGGCCGCCGGGGAGGCGGGCGCCGAGGTGCGGATGCAGGGCGCGCACGCGCCGCTCGAGCTCCGCCGCCGGACGTCCCGGATCAAGCTCGCGGTCGGCCGCCGTCAGCTTCTCGGCGTAGGTGACGCCGGCGGCGTCCTGGTCGAGGTAGCGGCGCGGCCCCGCCAGCGCCTGCGCGACGAGCGCCCCTGCGAGGCCGGCGAGACGCGCACTGAGGCTGGCGAAATCGTCGTCGGGCTCGATCGTGACGGCCGCGACGGAGCAAACCGGGCCGGCGTCGAGCTCCGCCACCAGCCGCATCAGCGACACGCCGGTCTGCTTGTCGCCCGCCATGATCGCGCGCTCGATCGGGGCGGCGCCGCGCCAGCGCGGCAGAAGCGACGGGTGCACGTTGAGGATCTCGTAGCGCGACAGCAGCGGCTCACGCACCATGCCGCCGTAGGCGCAAAGGACGATCAGCTCGGGCGCGACGGCGTCGATCTGCTCGGCGGCGTCGCTCAGCCGCGGCGGCTCGAGCACCGCCAGCCCGAGCTCCCGCGCGCCGGCGGCCAGCGGCGTCGGCGCAAGATGTCGGCCGCGGCCCTTCGCGGCCGGCGCTCGCGACACGACAAGAGCCGGGGACAGCAGCGGCGCGGCGGCGCTGAGCACCGCCAGCGAGAAGTCGGAACTGCCGATGTAGACGGTCTTCACGCGTCGAGCTGGCGATCGCGCCAGGCGCGGATCGCCTCGCGACGTTGCGCCTTGCTCGCGCGGTCCAGCATCAGCACGCCGTCAAGGTGGTCGATCTCGTGCGCCAGCACGCGCGCCTCGAGGCCCGAGGCCTCGACCGTAACCGCCGCCCCCTGCGCGTCGGCTCCGGCGACACGCAGATGCAGCGCGCGCTCGACGTCGACGCGAATCCCAGGGATGCTGAGGCAGCCCTCCTCCATCGTCTCGGTCTCCTCGCTGTGCCACTCGATCCGCGGGTTGACAAGCGCCGCCGTCGGGCTCTCCGCCTCAACGCGGTAGACGAGCACGCGGGCCAGCATCCCGACCTGCGTAGCAGCCAATCCGACCCCCAGAGCACCGTCCATCACGCCGCGCATCCAGTCGATGTCCTCGCGCAGCCGCGCGTCGAAAACCGACACCTCGAGCGCCCGCGTTCGCAGCACGGGATCACCGAGCCTGCGGATATTCGCCAGCGCGCTCTCACGCCGCTCACGCTCCTGCGCCGACTCGCCCGCGAGCTCTTCCTCCTCTTCGAGCAGCTCTTCAGCCATGACTCCAGTCTAGGGGTCGCAGGCCGTAGGGATCGCGGATCGGGGGCGCCGGTGGAGCGCTCGCGGCTACTGGGGATCGACGTCGACGCTGACCGAGGCGTCGCGGTGCAGAGGCTCCGCCACCGCCTCACCGACCGCCGCGACCGCGACCGCGCGGTCGGCGGACTTGATCACGACCTGGGCGCGCTCGCGCCCGCGCAGGCGAAACAGCGGCGCCGGCCCGAGCAGCTGAGCATCGGCGAGCGTGAGGCGCGAGCGCAGCTCGCGCGCCGCCTGGAGCGCGACCCCTTCGCGAGCGCTCGAGCAGACGATCCTGATCAGCTCGCCGTAGGGCGGGTAGCGCAGCGCCTCGCGCCTTTTGAGCTCCCCGGCGAGGAAACCCTCGCTGTCGTGCCGCGCGGCGGCGACGATCGCGCGCGCGTCTGGCGCCATCGTCTGCACAAGCACCCGCCCGGCGGTCCCGCCGCGACCCGCGCGCCCGGCGAGCTGGGCGACGAGCGCGAACGTGCGCTCCTCCGAGCGGAAGTCAGGAAAGCGCAGCGTGGCGTCCGCGTCGAGCACGACGCCGAGGGAGACGCCGTCGAAGTCGTGTCCCTTCGCGACCATCTGCGTGCCGACGAGCACGCCGGCATCGGCGCGCTCGAAACGCGCCAGCACCGCCGCGGCGCGTCCCTTTGCACCCGCCACGTCGGCGTCGAGGCGAAAGATCTGGTGCTCGCCGTCGCCGAGCGCGGCGAGCAGCTCATGCTCGAGGCGCTCGGTGCCGAA